>PLHN01000334.1 GCA_003139975.1 Acidobacteriaceae bacterium | reverse complement strand
AGGCAGGCTTGAATGGGGCACCTTCGTACATCCGTCCGCTGCGGTTTGGGTTGTTCCTGATAAACTAGCCTTGAACCAGTTCGAAGCATCGGGTAATCGTATGACTCACAAGGCCAAAGACCTATCGCCGGACCAGAAGGTGGCTATCGAAAGCCTGCTGGGACGCTCCATTGCGGAGAACGAGGAGATCAGCATCCGCGCAACGACGTCGCCTTCCGCCCCGGAGTGGCTCCAGGCGTCTTGGAAGAGCGCGAAAGAGCAGGGGCTGGATCAACTCTCCATGGAAGAGATTGACGCCGAGATAGCGGCGGCTCGGAAAGCGCGCCGTGAAAGCCGGCCCTCGGAGCAATGATTCGCGTCGTCCTCGACACGAATATTCTGGTTTCCGCACTGTTACAACCACAAGGGTTGCCTGCCCGGATTGTGTTAATGGTGCTCGCAGGAACCACGGCGCAGCTTTGCGTCAGCGGCGATATCTATGCCGAATACGAAGAAGTAATACGGCGTCCCAAGCTTAAGCTGCTGGTGCGGCAGGCCAGTTGTCAGGCGCGAGAGTGGTCCCAGGGCGAGGTGAGGGTTACGGGACTAGCTGAATTCGATTGCATTTACTCGGATTTGCAATGTATTGCTTTTGTTCTTCGCACTGAAGATCATAGGGCTTACCGTTGAGAAGCACTTCGATTCGGGAAATATTGCAGTAGGCAATGTTCACATCTACGTAATGATGAGCGGAGACCTTCAGGCCTTTCACAACGTCGTTAAAGTATTTAACTTCGGCTCCGTCGACGCTGTAGTCCACAGAAACGCCTGAGACCGGGAACAGGCTAGCATATTGCTCACATCGTCCGTCGGAGAATCTGGCGTCCTTCCGTAATCGGAATTCAACGTTCACTGGGTATTCGGATGCGTGCTTTTCTCTGCTGTACTTCCTAATGATCTCTCCGGTCAGATTGTTAACGATCAAGAGTTCGTCGAGTTTTATATAGAGGTATCGATCCGATGTGTGGATCTCTGCGGGATTCTCGATCGTGGGTTCGGAAACGTAGCTATCGCTGGAGGTAAACGGGGCAGTTAGTCTTCCCACTACTATCACGCGCACGTTTTTCGAAAGGGTTCGAGCCTGTTGGCTATCGCTTGCAAGAGTACAAGACTCGCTATCGAGCTCACGTTTGCAGTCGTAGTCCAGCCATTCTGAGTCAGTAATCGCGAGGTCGGTATCCCTGACCGCTAATCGGTTCACGATCCGTCGCGCACCGAACCCGTTCTCACCGACGAAAGATCCGTTGTGAGTCTGAACCCGATTCCAAAGGGAAAACCACGCTGCAGAACTGGCTCCAGGAATGTCGACCGTCATCTGTTGGGTCTCGGCATCATATTGTGTTTCGATATATCCGCTGAGCCCTCCGCGATTTTCACCGGAGACGGGAATAGCCCCCTTCGATACTTGTCCTAGAACGAAAGCAAACTCGCTGTCTGGCGTCATCATTCCCCAGAATTGCTTCTTCGAAAGCGCCTCCATTCGAGCGGAGTACTCCATCGTGGATTCAAATTCGGATTGGGTGGAATTTGTCAGCCCCTTCTTCGCCGCGTCGTAGACAACATCAGCATTGAGGCCAGCATAGTTTGGAGAAAGCTGCCTCAAATCCATATCGAATGAAGAGGGAGGAGTCTGGCTCTGAACGGGAAGCCTTTTAGTCTTCGCTGGCGAAGCTTGGGCTGCCGCAATAGTTGGGTTCAACGACGACAGAATCGTTAGGATCCCTACTAGCGCGATTCCCCTCATGACGCTTTCTCCTTCGCTGTGATGGGGTTTGTTGATAGGCTCAAGGTTGGGCGCGGCACCCGTCGTTGTGTATGTCGAATCACTTCGCTTCAAAACGTTCAATAAGCTTCTGTAATGTATTGGCCCCGAATAGCGTTTCAACGTGCACAGGCCTGACCTTGTTGTACTTCGGAAGCTGAAAATACTTCTTTAGGAAGGCGTCAAGCAGCGCTGCTTCAAGTCTCCTCCACGTTTGCACGTTCTTGCGCTTGGCGCACGTTACAACATAAACGTCGATCGTTCTTACTCCACGCAGATGGTAGAAGACCTCGCTTGCCTTATTCACCGCCGAGGCAGCGGGCCTACCTGCACCTTTCTTCGTCGTGCCTATGTAGAGGATTCTTGAACGGCCAACGGTTTTCGAGTGGGCGTTCTCGTACGGGCGATACGTGTACTTGAGATATTTGTCGGCTGCCAGAATGTAAACCATCCTGTCTGACCACCGGTGGCTGCGCGACAATGTCAAGAGCGGCTTCGGGGAATGTCTGATCTTCAGCCTGCGCGCGGCCCGGATTATACCACCGCGTTTCCAGCCCGGGTGCTGTGACTTCCCTCACATTCCTGCGGTATCATCAGTATCGATGCCTGCTTCACACGTATTCCAAACCGACGACCCGCGTCTCCTCCCGATCAAAGACAAAGTCCTGGCCGGCGAGCGCCTGAACGACGCCGACGCTCTCACCCTCTACGCTACCGGTGACATTCTCGCCGTGGGCTGGCTTGCGAATTGGGTGCGGGAGCGGATGCATGGGGACGTGGCTTACTTCAACGTCAACCGGCATATCAATCCTACGAATGTTTGCGTGGCGGCTTGCCGGTTGTGCGCGTTTGGGCGGAAGAAGGATACTCCGGGCGCTTACACGATGGCGCTTGAAGAGGCGTTCTCGATTGCGGCTACGGGGTATACGGAGGCGATCACAGAGTTTCATATTGTGGGTGGGCTGCATCCGGATTTGCCGTTTCAGTATTTTCTTGACCTCGTTTCCGGGCTGAAGGAGCGCTTTCCGCAGGTGCACATGAAGGCGTTCACCATGGTTGAGGTCGCTTACCTGGCGAAGCGGTCGAAGCTGACGATTCGCGAGACGCTCGTCAAGATGAAAGAGGCGGGCGTGGATTCGCTGCCCGGCGGCGGGGCGGAGATTTTTGCCGATCGCGTGCGGCACATTATCTGCGACCACAAGATTGATGGCGACGACTGGCTGAACACGGCTCGGCTGGCGCACGAGATCGGGCTGAAGTCGAATGCGACCATGCTGTATGGGCACATCGAGAATGACGAAGACCGCGTCGATCACCTGATGAAGCTGCGGGCGCTGCAGGATGAGACGCACGGCTTCCAGACGTTTATTCCGCTGGCGTTTCATCCGGCGAACACGCCGCTCGAGCACTTGCCTACAACGACCGGCATGCTCGATATCAAGCAGATTGCGGTGAGCCGGCTGGTGCTCGACAACTTTCCGCATATCAAGTCGTACTGGCAGATGATGACGCCGAAGATCGCGCAGATTTCGTTGCGGTTCGGCGCGGACGATATTGACGGGACCGTGGTGGAAGAGAAGATCTATCACGATGCCGGCGC
>PLHN01000046.1 GCA_003139975.1 Acidobacteriaceae bacterium | reverse complement strand
GCGGCAAAGCATTTTTCTTCGCGGAGCAGGCCCAGCAGCAGATGCTCGGTCCCGATATGTTTGTGAGAAAGACGTTCGGCCTCTTCGGCCGCGTACGCGAGCACGCGCTTGCATTCGTTGCTCAGGGGGAGATCAACGGATGTCGAAACCTTCTCGCGGATGGTCGTGTGCCCTTCGATCTGTTTGCGGATCGACTCGACCGAAGCGTGCGAGCGCAGGAACCGGTTGGTCAGGGCTTTATCTTCGCGCAGCAGTCCGAGCAGCAGGTGTTCAGTCTCAATATAAGGAGAGCCGAACTGGCTGGCCTCGTAGCGCGCGAAGAAGATTACGCGCCTGGCTTTTTCCGTGTAGCGTTCAAACATATACTCATTCCCCCTGGGGTTCCCGCGAAAGTTCCCGACGGGAAACTCGCTTCCGCCAACCCCTGACCCGTAGCCTAATTATGCATTTCTATCGCCGAATTTCCTAAGCGATAGTCGCCTTCAGGTATCCCGGTTGTCTCGTTCACCGGGCACTCGGTCCTGCTCTGCCTTTCCTCACGCCGGAAGCGATTCCGGCGCCACCTCTTCTATTCTGCCCCGATCCAGCCGTAAGACTCTATGGCACCGTCGTGCAAAAGCCACGTTGTGGGTGGCGATTAAAGAGGTTAATTGATGCTCGCGATGCAGCCTTGCGAGCAGCTCAAAAACCACATCCGCGGTTTTCCCGTCCAGGTCGCCCGTCGGCTCATCCGCCAACAGTAACTGAGGCTGGGTAATTAAAGCCCGAGCCAGAGCAAGCCGCTGTTGCTCGCCGCCCGAAAGCTCGCCGGAACGATGGTGCCCGCGGGCTTCCAGTCCCACCTCGCGCAACCAGCGCGAAGCTTCCTGCTCGGCCGATGAGAGCGCCTGCCCGCGGGTTAGCAAAGGCATGGCTACATTTTCAAGCGCAGTGAATTCGGGCAGCAGGTAATGGAATTGCCAGACATAGCCGATTTCGCGGTTACGAAACTCGGCAGCGTCATCCTCAGAAAGCGCGTTCACCCTGGAATTTGCGCAGTATACGGCACCCGCGGAAGGCCGTTCAAGCGCTCCCAGGATGTGCAACAAGGTACTCTTCCCGGCGCCCGATTGCCCCACAATCGCGAGCATCGTTCCCTTTTCTACCTGAAAAGACAGATTTTCAAAGAGCACCAAGTCCGCTTCGCCTGAGCGAAAGACCTTGCTTAACCCTTCGACCCTCACAAGAGGATCTTGAGTCATTGGATGCAAATCGACCCTCCTAGGTCTCAAGGTGCAAGAGCCGCCGGCTTATGAGCGCGGGGAAAAAGCTCCTGCCCCATTAGACCACGAGGGAAAACACCCTGCTCCCGCGATTTTGCAAGGAGAAGTGCGTATGCGAAAAATGTATACCTGTGGAAACTAATTGCAATGTGACCGTAGTCACAGGAGGCGGGAACGGCAGACACTTCGACGTGATACCGGCCGCGCACCGGCGTTGTGTTGTGAATCGTGCGCGAACTACGCTCGTTCGACCGCCGGCGTCCAGTTGCGCCGCTCCAGAATTGTCGGCGGCTCATACGTCACGCCTGCCGCCAGCCGCTGATCTTCGCGTCGCGTCGTCCATAACAATACCGGCCCGGCTACATTCGCCACCAGCCGCGACATCGCACCAAATTCCTTGCCGATCTCGCGCCGCAGTTCGTGAATCTGACGGCTCACATCGCCGTTTACTTTGCGGAAATAGCGCTCCGCTGCCCAGAGGGCTGCACTGTAGGCCGTGCGCAGTTTGGCGTTTTCGCGTTCGAAGCGTTCACGCACGCGCAAGTCGGGATAGTTTTTGTAGCGACGCCATCCCTGCAGCATGGTTTCGCACATGCGATAGAGGCTCGGGCCGTTACGTTCGAAGTCGCGCCAGAAGGCCCAATCCAGGAAACGCTTCGAGTCGTCGCGCGAAATGGCCGCGTGGCGGAAGTTGAACTTATCCTGCCCGTGGATGTCGGCGAGGTCAATGCCATCGAGCATGCGGCCCTGCTCCGACATCTCCTTATATAAAGGTGTGCCCGGCACCGGCGTGTAGAGCATGAACTGGTGGAAGTCAGTATTGTGCTCGACCGCGTACTCGATTTCATCGCGGATGTTGTCGGGCGTGTGGTGTTCGAGCCCGATGATGGTTGAGCCTTGCACGCGAATGCCGTGCTGCCGAAGCATGTGCGTCAGTTCGTGCGAGTCGGTGTCTTTGAGCTTGGCGTAATTCGAACGCGGAGACTCGAGCCCCATCCAGATCCAGGAAACGCCCAGCTCGACCAGTTCTTCGGGCGTGTATTGGCGGATGGCGTTCGCGGACGCAAAGACCGCCATGCCCCACGCTTTCTTGCCTTCCTTCATGCGATCGAGCAATTGCATGGCGCGCTTTTTGTGGAGCAGGAAATTTTCGTCCATGACGAAGAAGGTTTGCACGCCCAGCGATTTCTCGGCATGACAGAAGACGTCGTAAAGCTGGTCGCCGGTTTCGTAGAAATTGACGAACTTGCCCTTGCCGCCAAAAAATGCCGAGGTAGTGCAGAAGTTGCAGCCCATCGGACAGCCGACCGAAGGAATAATTGTTGCCGCCGTGCCGCCTTTGCGGTCGGGCATGCGCAGGCCCATGATGCGCGTCTTGAGCCCGGAAACGATTTCGGGATGTTTGATTGGAGCATTCTCGTCCTCGCCGAGGTAGCGCCGCATCCACGAAATTCCTTCGCCGCGCACAATATGGTCGGCGTCAATCATGTGCTCGAGGCCCGGAGTGGCCGCAACGTGCCCGCCGATCACGATTTTCGAATTGGGCGAAAGCTCGCGCACCATGCGGCACATCTCGCGCAC
>PLHN01000542.1 GCA_003139975.1 Acidobacteriaceae bacterium | reverse complement strand
GTTTGCTGCGCCTGCATTCCGGTGGCGGCCGTGTAGAGCGCTCGAAACATTGTTTCCTCCTCGGCTTCTTGCTTAGACCTTTGCCAGTTCGCTGGCGGCAATGTGATTGAATTCTGTGTCGAACAAGCTCATGGCGCGGCCCAGCATTTCCGCCTCGCGCTGCGTCCCAATCAACCCGGCAATCGAGCTGACCGCATCTACGTTCGACGACTCGAGCATCGACTGCCGGAGCGAGGCCTGCGGCGCCGGTTGTTCGCTCCCGGCCGGAGCCGATAGCAATGTCGCGCCCTCCGCCGTGAGCTTCGTTCCAGCCGGAAAATCGACAATCCGGATTTGGCCCGCAACCGTGCCATTCACCGAGAGCGTGCCATCGCTGCTGATGGCAACCGCGCCCGCAGGAACGCGGATCGCTCCCGTATCTCCAAGAACCGGGTCGCCCGCTGCCGTCACCAGTTGCCCGCTCGTCGAAACCTGAAAGCTGCCGTTGCGCGTGTAGCGCGTGCCGCGGGCCGTTTGCACCGCAAAAAATCCGCTGCCTTCGATCCCGACATCGAGGGCATTCCCGGTGCTGGCCAGCGTGCCCTTGCTCATGTCGATGTGCGTCCCTTCGAGCACTCCATAATTGTTCGTGACCACGTTGAGCGCATTCGACACGGAAGGACGTGCCAGCGCGAGCACCGACTGAAAGGTTGTCTGCTCCCCGCGAAACCCGGGTGTGTTTACGTTGGCGAGGTTGTGCGCAGCCACTTCGAGCGACTGGCTTTGAGCACGCAGACCGGCGCAGGCCGCATAGAATCCGCTGTCCATGGTTGGGCTCCTCGCTAGAACACAAGCAAGCGAGTCACCACGACAGCTTTGTTAGTAAGTTCTCAAGTGTCTTGCTGTCAGCGGCATGGGGAACCAAAGATCGAAGCTGGGTAAGGGGATTCTTAGAAATATGGGGGCTGGCAAACTTTGCCGGGCAAACGGGACTTTCCGGCAAGGCTTTCCATTTTCCTCTGCACTGGGCGCCGCCATCCGACGCGATCAACTATGCAAGCGCAAGCTCACCGTCAGCAGCGACTTCTCAAAGAGCATGACCGTTTCCAGCAGTTCGCCGTCAGCCAGCGAGTAGAAGGTATATTCTTCACCTTTGATCACGGTTGGAACGCTGAGCATGCATCCATGGGTTCCGGTCAGTTTGTTTTTGAAGTTTCCGGCAATTATATTGCAGATTTCCCCGAGCGCATCCGATACCTGATCCTCGGAATCGGCGATTTCCGGACCGAGCATACTCGTCGCCATTTCGCGGGCAGTCTCTTGATCACAACAAATCGTCAGGATCCCGCAAAGCGCTCCCGCCAGCCCGACCATGGCGGTAAACTCGGTGGGCGGCTCTTGTCCTTCTTTCGGAACTGGCTTAACGCGGTGGCCCAGCATGATCTCGAACACTTCTTCCACTGCCAGTTCGAGGATGGGGAGCCAGTTCTCTTCCTGTGCGTGCATAACCAGCGAGGTTTCGGCGCTCATGACTTTTTCCCTACCACCGGCAAGACGTGCTCTTTGACCTGCTCAGGAGTAAACGGCTTCCGTATGTATCCGCGTGCTCCAGCCGATAGCGCTTGCACCACGTGAGTCTCGCTTCCTTCGGTCGTAATCATGACCACCGGAACGCCCTTGGCATTCTCGACCGTGGAGAGAGCACGCACGAATTCCAGGCCGTCCATCACCGGCATGTTGATGTCGCACAAGATCAGGTCGACCGGGCCTTGGCTGAGGGCGGCGAGCGCCTCCGCTCCGTTTCCGGCTTCCACGACTTTCTCCAGCTCAAGACCCGCCTGACGCAGCGAGCGTTCCACGATTTTGCGCATCACTGACGAGTCGTCGACGATGAGCGCCCGGATCTTTTCCATGGTTTCCACCAATGTTTCGACTTCACGATGTCGGCCACGAGGCCGCCGCCACCAGATTGCTGGCGGACATGGTGTACATCGGCAGATATGCCCGTTTCTTTAAGACGACAATAGCCGGATTCCGCCATTTGGAATGGAGCAGGTTCGGATTTCCGGCACCGGGCAAGTAACCTAAAATGGAGGGCGCATAAGTGTGTGCGTGAGAACCAAACTCCGGAGAACATGGTAGAACAAATCCTTGCAATTTCCAGTCCCGCAGGGACGAACTACCTTAGCCCCGCGCTCCAGCGCGGGGTAAAGTCGAACCGACGATGCCAGTCCCAGAGGAACGACGAGGTTCTCACGCGCGCGCATAACGGCTCGCGAGCTTCGGTCGAGGATTTGTACAGCTAGCAGCGCGAGGCCGTTACCTGGAGGCTGTCCTCCTACCCATGAGATAAAGTTCTGTCTTGCGTTATTCTTGGGGAAGCGCTATGACCCTGCTCGATGCTCAGCCGTTCGACGCCGCCCGCGCCCGCCGGCGGAAGATCAAAATCGCCACCGCCATCATTGTCCTACTCGTTCTCGCAGCAGCCGCCTGGATGTACCGGAACTGGCCCGAAGAACGTGCCGTCAGTAGTTTCTTCGCCGCTCTTCAGAAGCAGGATTACGAATCGGCCTACGCGATCTACTTCAACGATCCCGCCTGGGGGCAGCATCAGCAGAAATACGCGCAATACACCTATGCCGATTTTTATCGCGACTGGGGACCGGGCGGCGAGTGGGGCCTCATCAAGTCCTACCGCATTTATGGAACTGCCAACACCCAGGGCTTCATGAGCGGAGGCGTGATCGTCGAGGTCATCGTCAATGAGCGGGCCGAACACGCGCGCATGTTCGTCGAGCGCTCGAATAAGACGATTACGGTGTATCCGTACTAGTTCAGGATTGCACCGTACGCGGCTGGTGAGGAATCCTCAGCATTCTCCAGCGGTTTTTGAGCTCATGCGGCTGCCGCGATTTGACCCAAGGTTTTTTGCAGCGACGCCTCATCCCCCACCGCCAAACACGTCTTCGAGCGGTCGATCTGTCGCATCAGGCCCCAGAGAACTTTGCCGGGACCAACTTCGATAAACAGGCTGGTCCCTTTTTCGATCAACCGCCGCACCGACTCATCCCACCGCACTGCGCTCGTCACTTGCCGGATCAGCGCATCGCGCGCGGCCTCCGCGTCAGTTACTGCGGTGGCATCGACGTTGCAGATCACCGGACAGGAAGGATTCGTAAAGCTCAAGGCGCGCAGATCAGCGGCCAGCCTGTCTTGCGCCGGCTGCATCAGCGCGCAATGGAAGGGAGCGCTTACGGGGAGCATCACTGCCCGCCGCGCGCCTTTCTCCTTGCACAGCGCCGAAGCTCTTTCAACCGCGGCTGCCGCGCCGGAGATAACCGTCTGCCCGGGGGAGTTGAGGTTGGCGGCCTGCACGGTCAGGCCGGTTTCAGCGGCGGCTTCCTGGCAGGCNNCTGGCAAACTTCTCCCTGCGCCGCTTCCTGCGCGACCGCGCTTACCTGCTCGAGCGACATGCCGAGGATTGCCGCCATTGCGCCTACGCCCACCGGCACGGCCTCCTGCATATACCGGCCGCGATTGCGCACCGTTCGCACCGCATCGGCAAACCTCAGCGTGCACGCAGCCACATGCGCCGCATACTCTCCCAGGCTGTGTCCCGCGACGTGGTCAGGGTTGAGGCCTTTTTCTTTGAGGACCCGGAGCGCCGCAACCGATGCCGTCAGAATCGCGGGCTGCGTAATTTCAGTCAGCTTCAGCTTCTCTTCCGGACCTTCAAAGCACAGCTGAGACAGCTTGTAGCCGAGCGCTTCATCAGCTTCCTCAAACGTCCGCCGAGCGGCGTCATAGTGTGCAGCCAGTTCCTTGCCCATACCGACGGACTGGGAACCCTGGCCGGGAAATAGAAATGCAATGGGAGAAGAGGTGTTCGTCATAATGTAGTACTGCAAGGTCAGAATTCAGAGGTCAGATTGCAGAGGTGAAAAGCAATCGGCCCACCGATGTCGCATACTCTCAGGATCTCAAAGGTCTCAACCTCTACAATCTGACCTCTAACCTCTGACCTGATCTTTTATGGCGTAGCTCCCGCCAAGGGCCTCAGCCCCGCCAGTTCCCGCTCAATCGTCTCGTTGACCCTGCCTTCGGCGAACTCGGCCGCGACTCTTATCGCGTTCTTGATCGCATTCGTGTTCGATGATCCATGGGTAATGATGCACACGCCTCTTACCCCCAGCAGAGGAGCGCCACCATATTCGGTATGATCGAGCCGCTTCTTGAAATCGGAAAACGCGTTGCGCGAAAGATACGCGCCTACCTGCCGCGTGATCGTCGATTTCAGGGTCTCCTTCAGCACCGTACGCACCAGCTTAGCCACGCCTTCGGAAGTCTTGAGCGCCACATTCCCGACAAATCCATCGGCCACGATCACATCCACGTGGCCGTTATACAAATCGCGCCCTTCGACGTTGCCAATAAACTGGATCGGGAGCTGCTTGAGGAGCTGAAAAGCCTCTCGCGTCAAATCGTTGCCCTTACTTTCCTCTTCCCCAATCGAGAGCAGCCCTACGCGAGGCTTCTTCACGCCGAAAATCGACCGGCAATAAATATCGCCCATCACCGCAAATTGTTCCAGATTTTGTGGCGTGCAATCCACGTTTGCGCCTACATCGAGCAGAACCGCAGCCGTGTTGAGAACGGTAGGAAAGGCCGCGGCCAGTGCCGGACGGTCCACTCCAGGCAACGCACCCAGCACGACTTTTGCCGTCGCCATGGCCGCTCCCGTATTGCCCGCCGTCACAAAACCAGCGGCCCGGCCTTCGCGCACCAGGCGCAGTCCCACGCGGATGGACGAATCGCGTTTGCCGCGAATCGCCTCCACTTTATCTTCCATGGTGATGACTTCGCTCGCGTGGACGATTTCGACGGGCAAGCGCCGCGCGCCGGGATAGCGCGCCAGTTCCGCCTTAAGCCGGTCTTGCGGGCCGACCAGCAGCACGCGTGTGCCGTGATGGCGCGCCGCCTGCAAGGCGCCTTCGATCTCCGGCTTCGGCGCCTTGTCGGACCCCATCGCATCCAGAGCGATTACGCTAGGCATGGAGGGAGAAAGCTAGGACTTCTCTTCGACCTCAAGGACTTCGCGGCCCTTGTAGTAGCCGCATTTTGTGCAGGCACGGTGCGGTATTTTCTGTTCGTGGCAGTTCGGACACTCCGACAGCGAGTGCTTCGATAGTCCGTCATGCGCGCGGCGCGTGGCCGTGCGCTTCTGGGAGTGTCGGCGTTTTGGATTCGGCATGAGGATTCCTTCTATTCGATTGTCATTCCGAGCCGTCCGCCGCCAAAGGCGAGGACGAGCGAGGAATCTGCAGTTCTGACCAATCAGCAGCCTTAGAACTGAGAATTATTCTACTGATTTAACTTGGTACGTATCTCTTTCAGCGCTTCCCATCGCGGATCGTCGAGTTGGTCCGCGCATGTGCATGCGCTTTCATTCAAATTCTTCCCGCAATGCGGGCAGAGGCCTTTGCAATCCTCGCGGCACACTATTTTCAGCGGGACGGAGAGAAGGACCTGCTCGCGCAGTGTATCTTCAAGCAGCAGCCCACCGCCCTGGTAATACCCGATTTCCGCTTCGGCGTCAGTGACCGAAAGTTCTTCATGGCCAGCATCGGTTCCGAGCGGCCGATAGAGCAAATCAAAACTTCGCTGCACCGGCAGCGCCACCGGTTCGAGACAACGCGCGCACGCGACTTCCAGGCTCGTTTCCAGCTTGCCTTTCAGCCGGATGTCCTGCACAACCTTGTGCTTGCCATGGTGCTCTTCCACCAGATCGGCGCGGCCTTCGCTCGCGAGCGGCGTCCGCTGCCGCACTTCCTCACCCAGATCAATCGCACCCGGGCTGAACTCCTCCCGGAAGTCCACAGGATGAAGCTCTAACTCCTTAATTTCGATGAGCATCGGAACCTCCGCCGCCCCACCCGATACCGCGAAGGCCGCGGAAGTACGCACAGAGACGACAGTCTCTCAGGGGCAATGCTTAAGAATAAAGGCCTGGAATCAGGGTGTCAAGGAAGGGATGGTAGGGGTAGTATCCTGATTTGACGCGACGGCGGTTTTGTTGCGTAAAGGAGATATCGTGGGCGCAAAAGAGAAAATGAGTCCAATTGGCAAGCCCGTGCCGGAGTTGCCGGTCGCTGATGTCGAGCGCGCACAACAGCATTACAGAGATGCACTCGGTTTTGAGGTCGGATGGCTTTACCCAGGCAAAGAAATTGGAGCCGTTTCACGCGGTGATATGGGGCCAATATTTTTTCGGAAGAGGAAACCACCGTTCGAACCTGCCGTGCATTGGGTATTCGCCGAAGATATCGATGTGTCGTACCAGGAACTCAAGTCGTTAGGGGCGAACATCGTGGAGCCTCTGGAAAAAAAGCCCTGGGGATTACGGCAATTCACCGTAAAGGATCGGGACGGGAACCTCTTCTATTTCCACCACGACTAACCAAACGCCGCATAGAGCGACGGAAGTCGCCAAGCTTCTGCTCTCAGCTCTCAACCTTATTTCTGACCTCTCGGCAGCGGCTCCGGCGCTAACGCCAGAAAACATCCCATGACGGCCATAGCCGCAGCGTTCTCTTTGAGTTCCTGCGGATCGACTTTATCGAGCGTATCGGCAGCCGAGTGGTGGTAGTCGAAGTAACGCCGCGCGTCCTGGATGATGCCGATTCCCGGAACGCCGGCTTTGACCAGCGGATCGATATCGGCACCCGGGCTCTCCTCCTCGGCGCGCAAAATGGTGGCACCGACCGGATCCAGAGTATCGGCAACCGGACGCAGGGCCGCGAGGGCTTCCGGCGACATCTTGAGCGCGAAGCCGAGCGGATGGCCGGCTCCTTCGTCGCTCTCGATAGCCGCGACGTAGTTCGTCATTTCCGCCGCATGCGCCTCCGCGTATGCCTTGCTGCCGCCGCTGCCGTTTTCTTCATCCATCCACGCGATCACGCGCAGCGTGCGGCGCGGGCGAATGTGCAGGCGTTGCAAAACTTCCGCGGCCTCCATGGAGATGACCACGCCAGCTCCATCGTCGATCGCGCCGCGGCCCAAGTCCCACGAATCGAGGTGCCCGCTGACGATGACGATCTGCTCGGGATGCTCGCTTCCCTTCAAGTCGGCGACCACGTTGTAACCCGTGGTCTCAGGCAATGTTTGCGGCGTGAGCGTGAGGTGCATGCGCACGCGGCCTTGACCCGCAAGATGCTCGATCAGATCCGCATCTTCGGCGGCAAGATCGGCGTCGGGAATACCGGCGGGCGTGCTGTGGCCAGTGTGGGGCAGACGATAGTTCGCTCCGCCTACAGAGCGAACGAGCGAGGCTATAGCTCCAAGCCCAGCCGCCGCCTTGGCCCCATTGCTGCGATAAACCACCGCTTCCCCATAGGCTTCGAACGAGTAGCCGGCAAGCGCCTTGCGCTCGTCATAGGAAACGTTGTAGAGCACCGTCTTGCCTTTAACCTTGTCGCGCCCGAGTGCTGCCAATTCGTTGAAGCTGTGCACGACAACCACATCGGCGGTAATTCCATCAGTCGGAGTCGCAGAGCTGCCGCTGACTGCGGCCAGCACGATGCGCTGCGTGGTGCCGGGCCCCTGCCCCGGATATTCGACGAGTTCGGCTTTCTCCTCGCCACGAACCCAATGACTGACTTGTGCCGGCTCAAGGTGAACGTCAAGACCTAGTTGGCGCAATTCAGCGGCCACATATTCCGCCGCGGCCTGCGCCTGCGGCGATCCAGCGGGACGCGGGCCAATGTTTTCCGTCAGGTGCGCAAGCTGATGCCAGGCATAGTCGCTCTTAAGAGCGGCGTCGCGAATGGTCCGCAGTTGCTCGCGCAGTTCGGGCGAGGCCAATGACTGAGCCGCGCTCGCACTTGCGGATTGCGCAGCCGCAGATGTCGCAGGCGCGGTCTGTGACCATGCCAACAGGCCGCCGCCCAACATCAATACACAATGCAGAGCAATTCTTTTCCAATCGGACATTCTGGGAGTACGCGGTTTCATCTAGAGTTTTCCTTGGCAAATCCTGCTACTGCGCAGCCGGAGTGAGCGGCGGCGCTGGATACTCGGGCAACGTCTGTTTGCTGGCTTGCGTGCGCTTCACTTGTAACTCGTCGAATAAAAGCGCCGCGCTGACGACGCTGTAAGGCACGGACTCAAGATGAGTCTCAATATCGGGCGTGGCACCAGCTGCGATCAGATCGCGGCGCAGTGAGCGCACGTCGAGATCTCCGAACACGCCGCCGCGGACCAATTCTTCGTGTCCATCATTTGTGTAGACGCGATAGAGCAACCGCGGCTCCAGCCTGGGGCCGGTGGTTTCCACGTAAAGGGCGTAGGGAAGACCTCGCTGTCGGGCAAGGTCAAGCAGTTTCTTCTTGAGGTCGGCATCGGACTGCGGCTCGATTGATTCGAGAATGAAGTTGCCCGGCTGTGGCGCTGCACCGTCTGTCGGAGCAGCGCGTCCGTGGCCGTTCGAAACCGGAAAATCGCGGATCGGCTGGCGTCCAATGAGGTAGGAAACGAGTTTCCCTTTTTCAATAAGAGAAACTGGGCGCGCTCTGACGCCTTCGTCGTCGAGTGTGTAATGCCCGAACAGTGGCCGGCCGGCGAACGAAGAAATTGTCGGATCGTCGAAGACGTTGATGAATTCCGGCAGAACGCGCGAGTCGTAACTGCTCGACCAATATCCAGTCGTGCGAGCATTCTCCCCCAGTTTCGGTTTCGTTCCCAAGAGGTTGGGCTCGATCAGACTAGCTACCACGGAGGCGCCGGCATCGCTTGAGAAGAGAACGGGGCCCCGATACTCCTCGTCCACCAGGGACGCTTCCCGCAGCAGCTTCAGTGTTTCCAACATGTGCGCCGCATTCTTCATGAAC
>PLHN01000486.1 GCA_003139975.1 Acidobacteriaceae bacterium | reverse complement strand
GTACCCATGAGGGTAACAGAAGAGGCGCTTTGTGAGCAGGAAAGATGCGAATTGAGCGGCGAGCCAGTTGAATCGGCCGGCGTCAGCTTTGCTTCGATGTGGGCTCGCCGACAAACACGAGGCAGCCGTTTGGATCGGCGATGTGGAACTCGGTCATCCCGTATTCCAGGTCAAATAGATCGCGAATTTTGTACTGGTTCTTGAAGGTTTTTACATGCTCCCAGAAAGCGTGAATGCCGGAGACTTCAATGTAGATCTCCGTGTGCTCGCGCATGCTCTTCATAACCTCTTCGGATGCGGCCTTCTGGAAGTGGATGGTTTGTCCATCCCGTTCCAAAATCGAGTACCCTGGCGATTTCATGGTGGGCGTGAATCCAAGCACGCTCTGGAAAAAGAGAATGGTTTTGTCCATGTTGTCGGTCGCCAACATGGGGCTGATTCGTTTGGCTGCGATGTTGCGTGTCATGAGGGGTTCTCCATCGATGGACTTGAGTCCGAGGGTCTACCAACCGAGTGTTTCTAGACTACTCCCGAAGGCGCCCCCCAAGCTCGGCTGGGGTACCGCTTCGCTGGGTAGAGACCGTGACAAACCTCACAGACACGTTGGAGCGACGGTGTTAGCCTAGGGCCGAAATTCTGGCTGTTTGCGAATTGGAAAGACCCAACCTTCCCTTTACAGATCACAATCAAGGAGCGGACTATGAAACTCATCCACTGCGTCGCTGCGGTGATCGGTATGCTGTTCGCCGCTTTGTTGCTTCAAGCCCAGGAAGTTAGCCCCACCAGCTTGACGCTTGTGGCTGTCCCCGGTTATACAAGTTCACCGCAAAGTGTGTTTTTTAAGAATAGCGGCGACAGTCAAATCACCTTGACCGTTTCTATCACGGGCCCGTTCGCAATTCCGACAAACAGTTGCGGACGTGGAGTGAAGCCCGGCACGCACTGCAATGTCTACGTTACCTACAAGCCCGTAGCCATCGGAACCGACACCGGCACACTGACCTTCTCTTTTAATGGGCAAACAGTGCCGGTTCCGCTCACCGGAAACGGCGTGAGTGTTGTTCCCACCAGCACCAAGGGTTTTAGCATTTCAAAGAACAAGCAGCAGGCTTCCTGGACACTTTCTGCGGAAGGCGATGTTATTCCAAACGGTGAACAAGGCTTTTTTCAGTGCATTGACTTCGAAGGCGTAAACGAAGAAAGCGTGGAAGGTCCATTTGTAAACAATAAGGTCACTTTCAATCTTGATTCGTGGTTCTTTGGAGACCACTGGAATGGCTGCACTGTTTACTACCAAGGAGATGAAGAATTTGCAGCGACATCCTGGGATTTCAGTTATCACCCATGTGAGCCGTCAATGAAATGTTTTGGGGAGTGACTTAGCCCGGTGATGCTAGATGACGTTTTGAGGAACCGTTGGGCTGGGCCCGTTGCCGATAAGCTTGAAGATGCGGCGGAAATTTTCTGAAGTTTGCTCGCCGATGGCTTCAGGCGGCATGCCTTGCAGCGCGGCGATCTGGCGTGCGGTTTCGATGACGAACGCGGGTTCGTTGCGCTGGCCACGGTGCGGAATCGGGGCCAGGTAGGGCGAGTCGGTCTCGATCAGCATGCGGTCGAGCGGAACCATCTGCGCGGCGTCGCGGATATTCTGCGCCTTGGGGAAGGTGATGTTGCCGGCGAAGGAAATGAGGAAGCCGAGATCGAGCGCTCGGCGCGCGTGCTCGACGCTGCCGGTAAAACAGTGCAGTATGCCGTGCGATCCAGTGGGCGCCCAGTTTTCGGTGATGAGCGACAGGCAATCGTCCCAGGCGTTGTCGCTGTTGTCGGAGGGGCGGCAGTGGATGATGATCGGCAACCTCGCGGCTTTGGCCAATTCCATCTGACGCCGGAATACTTCCTTCTGTACTTCGCGCGGCGAGTGGTCGTAGAAGTAGTCGAGGCCGATTTCTCCCCAGGCCACAATGCGCGGATGGCGCGCCCAGGCTGCGAGTTGAGCATAGGCGGCCTCGTTCGCAAGGCGCGCTTCGTGTGGATGGATGCCGACGCTGGCCCATATCTCGGGATATTCCGGGCGGCCGTTGTACTGTTCGGCCAGCCGGATTCCGCAGTCGGCGGTGTCGGGGCCATCGCCGTTTCCGATGGCGAGATATGTGGTCACGCCGGCGGCCTTGGCGCGGATTAATACTTCGTCGCGGTCGGCGTCGAAGCGCTTGCCTTCGAGATGGGCGTGGGAGTCGATGAACATCGGTCGTTCGTCATTCGTCGTTCGCAAAACCGCGCAGCATTTCGAGGAACGCTCTTTACTTCAGCCGTGCCCCTATTGGCACATCCTCAAGAAAGCTTGCCAGCACCGGCTTTCCACCCTCGATGGAGGCGGCGACGATCATGCCGTTCGATTCGAGGCCGCGCAGCTTGCGGGGCGCTAGATTGGCGACGATTACCACTTTGCGGCCGATCAGCGATTCGGGAGTATAGGCCTCGGCGATTCCGGCTACCAATTGCCGTACTTCGGTTCCCAGGTCGACTTCGAGCCGCAGTAGTTTGTCGGCGCCTTTGACGCGCTCGGCAACTGTGACTTGCGCTACCCGCAACTCGATCTTGGCGAAATCGTCGATGGTGATTTTGCCGTCGGGGATGGCCGCCGGCTTGGCCTGGACTGCCGGCGCTGTTGTGGCTGCTGCCGGCACTGCCGCGGGTTGTTGACCTGCGCTCGGCTGGACCCTTCGACCAGGCTCAGGGCAGGCTTGCGGGACGCCCGTCCCCGCATTTGCACTTTGCTCTTCCATCTTTTGCATCCTCTCTACTGCCGATTTATCTGCGCGCGGAAACACAGCCTGCACCTCGCCGAGTTTTGTGCCGAGCGGCAACTGTCCCCACTTCAGTTGAGTCAGGTCGAACTGTTTGATACCGCCGAGGCCTAGCTGTGCCCAGATTTTGGCCGTGGCATCCGGCATGACGGGATGCGCGAGCGCTGTCACTATGCGGAGCGCTTCGGCGCTGGTATAGAGGACGGTGGCGAGGCGCGCACGGCTCGCCTCATCCTGCTGGTCGCCGAGTGCCCAGGGCTCGTTTTCGACGATGTACTTGTCCACGGCTGAGACAAGTCCCCATGCGGCTTCGAGCGCTTTTGAAAACTGGTATTGATCGAAAAATGAGCCGAAATCCGCGATTGCTTTGCGAGCGGCTTCGGCAATGGCATCATCGGCCGCGCCACGTGCGGTGGGCGATGGATACGGCACTTCTCCTTTGAAATAGCGCGTGATCATGGTCAGCGTGCGGCTGGCGAGATTGCCGAGTCCGTTGGCGAGATCGGAATTGTAGCGGCCGATCAGCGCGTCGTAGCTGAAGCTGCCGTCCTGTCCGAAGACGATTTCGCGCAGCAGGAAGTAGCGCAGGGCGTCGGCGCCCATCACCTTTTGAATCGGCTCGGAGCGCACGATGTTGCCGCGCGTCTTGCTCATCTTGCTGTCCTGGAACAGCAGCCAGCCGTGGGCGAAGATGCGCTTAGGCAGTTCTAGTCCCGCGGCCATCAGGAAAGCCGGCCAGTAGACCGCGTGGAACCGCACGATCTCTTTGCCGATAAGGTGCAGGTCGGCCGGCCACAGGTCTTCGCCTGCCACCGCGCTCATGTAGGCGGTGAGCGCGTCGAACCAGACGTAAAAAACGTGCGGCGCTTCGCCTTCCACCGGGATGCCCCATTTGATGTTGCTGCGCGTGACGGAAAGATCGGTGAGCCCGGCCTTCACAAAGGAGATCACTTCGTTGCGGCGCGTCTCCGGCTGGATGAATTCCGGGTGGCTTTCATAGAGTTCCAGCAGCTTGTCCTGAAAGGCCGAGAGCTTGAAGAAGAAGTTTTCCTCGGTGACGGTCTCGGTGGGCCGGCCGCAATCGGGGCACGGGTCGCCCGGTTTGGCATCGTTCACGTAGAGGTT
>PLHN01000424.1 GCA_003139975.1 Acidobacteriaceae bacterium | reverse complement strand
GGCCAGTGCCGTGTGAAAGGGAGCCAGCGCGAACGCGATTGCCAGGAAGGCAATCGTGAGATCGCTCCGCGGAAGGAGTTTCGCAACGGACAACAACGAGACTGCGGTCACGGCGAATGCGAGGACCGTGATGACGAGCCACAATGGATGCGCAACGTGCCAGGGGAGCGCTGCCACGGGGGCGATCAGAACGAAGGCGGTGAGCGGGTAGGCGGTCGGAATTCCACGCTTCAAGACAAGCGAACCGTCGGCGAGGTCGCGGGAAAGAAAATCGAAGCGCTCGGCCTCAGGCGGCCACCGGCGCACGAGGTTTCGCGGACTGTAAGGATCTTGTCCCGCCATCCACGCGCGCGTCTGAATGTAGGGAGAGATGAAATCGTTAAAACTGGCGGCATGGGCGAAGCGCACCGGGCCGCGGAGCACGAACTCTGTGCCGGCAAGCAGGAGCAGGATTGCCAGCAGCGCGTTCCATGCGAATCGGGCGCGTTGGTTTTGGTTCCGCGACACCGTGGCTCCACTGCGGGTCACTACTTTCCCCGTGCTGCCATGAAAAGCACGACCGCCCCAAAACCACCCACAGCCACAAGCACGCCGACCCAGAACAGATCGGGGTTCAAGAGTCCGTTAGACTTGAGGAGTTCGTCCATAAGACCTCCGTGATGACCGGTTTTTCGATGCCAGCCTTGCGATCCAAAGGCCGCCGATCCCATCCTGCAGAGCCGCGAAGCCGGAGCAAAAAAATATCGTAGCCGCTATGCCAGCCAACCCCAATAACAGCCAGATGAAGTTTGCCCATCCCCAGGGAAGAAACGTAAATGGGGAGACGAGCACAAATGCGGTGGGCGGATAAACGGGCGCAATCTGGAAAGACGCGTGTACCAGTTGTTCATGGGCGCGTGTGGCCAGCGCGGAGTCGTAGAAGTTCTGGCCGTGCCTCCACAACCATGCGCCCGCATGGGCGTCCGAGACGTCGGTCTTGGCCGGTTCAAACGCTAGATTCAAACCGCGCAAGACGAGATCGGCAATCATCAGGAGCGAGATCAGCGCGAGCAGCACTCGAAGCCCGTGGGTTTTGAAGAAGCTCGGCGGCGCGTTGTCTGGAGTCAATGAACCCCTTCCCGTTACGCGCTCCATCCCCTTACGAATTCCACCAGGCTGCGCAAGGCGATTCCGGATGGGCCCTTGGCGATCCAGGGTTTTTGGTCTTCCATCCAGGCGGTCCCCGCGATGTCGAGGTGAATCCACGGGGTGTCTTCGGCAAATTCCTTCAGGAACATGGCGGCAAAGATCGCGCCACCATAGCGCGCGCCGGAGTTGGCCATGTCGGCGATGTTTGACTTGATCAGCTCCTTGTATTCGTCGTCGAGGGGCAAGCGCCACATCTTTTCGCCGGCTTGTTTCAGGGCGTTCGCGAAACGCTCATACATCCGGTCGTCGCTCGCGAAGATTCCAGCGTTAACGTAGCCGAGGGCTACGACCACAGCGCCGGTGAGAGTGGCGGCGTCAACAAGATGTGTGCAGCCGAGCTGACGCGCGTAAGTGAGGCCATCGGCGAGCACGAGCCGCCCTTCGGCGTCGGTGTTGATGATCTCAATGGATTTGCCGGACATGGCAATCTGCACGTCGCCCGGTTTTTGCGCTTTGCCCGAGGGCATGTTTTCNNGATGCCTCCGGTGTCGAAGGTGATGCCTTTGCCGACCAGGCCGAGATGAATGTCCTTGGCCGCGCCTTCGGGTTCATAGCGGAGCACGATCAGCGCGGGCGGTTCGTCCGATCCTTGCGCTACGCCCCAGAACGCGCCCATCTTCAGTTCTTTGATCTTATCGGTGCTGTAGATCTCGCACTTAAGGCCGACTTCGCTAGCCATTTTGCGGGCGCGCTCGGCGAGCATGGAAGGAGTCATACGGTTGGACGGTTCGTTGACCAGGTCGCGGGTGAAGTTCTGCGATTCGGCGACGATGCGGCCGGCATCAATTGCGGATTGCAAAGCCTTGGCATCGGCCTGGGTCACGATCGCGAGGGCATCGATTTTCTCGTCTTTACGGTCGCTCTTGTAGTAGTCAGGCTCGAAATCGCCGATGATGGCGCCTTCGACGATGGCGCGAACGGCGTCGGCATTGGCGATGGAAGTTTCGGGCAAGGCGAAAGCGAAGCTGCTCAGGTTTTTCGCTTTAAGCGAGCGGACGGCCGCGCCCGCCAGCTTGCGGAGTTCGGAGGCGGAGAAAGTCTTTGCCTTGCCGCCGCCGAGCAGCAGCAAGCGTTTCGCTTTCAGTCCAGCCGGCCGATGCAGAAGCGTAGTCTCGAAGGTCTTGCCCGTCACTTCGCCGCTGGAGATGACATCCTGAGAGGCGTCGCGCACAACGGCATCGGAAGTGGCCACGGACGGAGCAGGCTTGTTTTTCCCGTCCTTGCCTTTCTTGCTTTGATCATTAGCGTTCTGTTTCTTGTCAGATTGGTCGAGCACGACCACGACAAGGCAGTCGGTTTCGACCTGGGAAGGCGTTGAGGAAGAAATGTTCGTGTTCATATCTGAGTTCAGTTCAGTATCCACGGTGAGGGCGGGAGCGCGCAACTGGGGGTGGAGCGAGCCAGTGTTGTTCGAGAAGGCGTCCATGAAGAATTCCATGCCTCTACGCGAATATCAGTCCGCCAGATCTGGTGAGGTGATCTGTAAGTCGGGCATGGCGTCGGCAATTTGCGCGGCCTTGGTGTGGATCGCAGAGCGCTGGGGTGGTCAGATGAAAAACGTTTCACACCTCGTGAATAGGTGAGGTCGGCGTCCGATCGCCGCCGATTTCGAAGTCAAAAGAATTCAAATAAGGACGTTCCGAATTAGTATGTTTGGCTAAACCATGTGGGCGGTTGTGAAAAACTGAATAATGGAGGATAGTTCGTTTCAGCGCGCCTACAGTCCCCCGACCCACGCTTCAGGCGCCAGGGGAGGGGACTTCAATGCTCCGGAATCGAGTCAAAGCGGCTTGTGTTTTGGTATGCGCTGTTGTCGTGAGCATCTCGTTTGTGCTCGCTCAGTCCACGTCTTCTTCCTTCCCCGCATGGTTAAGCGCCGCTTGGCAACAAGCTCGTCAGGCGCCTCTCGCGTCCCCTGTTGGGACCGGAAACGTTCCTCCCGTCTTGGCACAAATGACCACTTCTCACGATGCCAACGGTCAAACCTCCACCTACTTTCCCGGGGGCACCGTTACCACCGTCGGCAACCCCTTCTTCACATCTCTCGGCACCAACGGCCGCACCTGCTTTTCCTGTCATCAGCCTCAGGATAACTGGTCCATCACTCCCACGACGATCCTCTCCATCTACAACGCCACGCAAGGCACAGACCCTGTCTTCGCCCCGGTCGACGGCGCCGATTGTCCGAACAACGGTGCTGCCACTAGTTCCTTTGGCCCCAAATTTCTCCAGGCTCGTAAGCAGCTTTTCACTTTCGGCAATTTTCGCATTGCGCTTCCGCCCCCGGCGAACCCGCA
>PLHN01000274.1 GCA_003139975.1 Acidobacteriaceae bacterium | reverse complement strand
CCGTTCGCAGAAATATTTTCCGTCTCGATCGCGTTCGCCGCCGTGACCGACTTCATCGCCACCGGCAATTTGATGGGAAAGCGCGGCGCGCCCTGCACGTCGGCATAACACTTATGGCCCTTGCCGACTTCAACTGCGGATTCTTTGCTAGCGTCCGACACAGACGGCCTTTCGTGTTCTGCCGTGCACGCAAATGCGTGAGTGCACCACTAAGGCCGAGATTACGCTCCGATATCTAGCATGCAAAGGTTACGTAGGTCATGGAACGAGAGCGGAGAAGTGCCCGTGGTACAGGGACTTAGGGACGTGCAGAAGGGTTTCTGTCAGTGGATCGCACGGCAGGAAGGCAGCCTGCGCGAAGCATTTCAGTAATTGGGCTTTGATGGAGTAATGACAGTGGTTATTGATTCATCCCTGGTGCCGCCACGGCCCACGGCGCACGCTTTCGGGTAACATCCACGAAAAAGCGGCCGGCCTGCAGATGGTCGCTCCCACCTTGCTCTGAGGCAGGCTCGCTCCACACCGCACCCACGTCGACTTTCCCATCTTTCGACCCCGCAACCTTCGTGGGCAGCCGCCGCTGTTTCTCCACGTACGCCTTGATCACCTGTGCCGCCGTGCGCGCTGCCAGATATCCATGCTCGCCCTCTTCGAGCAATGTGCAGACGACAATCTCCGGATTGCGCCGCGGGGTGACGCCGACGAACCATCCGTTGTCTTTCATGGCCTTGCCGGCCGCGCCCATTCTGGCTTTGAGCGCATTGCTGATGGTTTGCGCGCTGCCCGTTTTCCCCGCGAAATCGATTCCCTGCAAGTGCGCACTCGGCGCCGTCCCTCCAGGGTTCACCACCGCTGCCATCGCGTCGGTAATGATCTCCCAATTCTGCGGATCAATCGGCAAGTGGCTTTCGGCCGGCACATTCGACGCCGGAATCACCTTCGCCGGCAGATCGGTCGGATTAATTACATGCGGGCGCACCAGCAGTCCCCCACTCGCAATCGCTCCGATGGCGCGCGCCATCTGAATCGGCGTGGCCGCGACCGCGCCCTGGCCAATGCCCACAGAAATCGTTTCGCCGGCGTACCACTTCTGCTTGAAGTTCTTGATCTTCCATTCCTCCGACGGCATCACGCCAGTGACTTCCTGCGGCAAGTCGATCCCCGTCTTTTGTCCCAGGCCCAAAGCCGTCGCCCACTTCGCGATGCGATCGATGCCCAGCCTCTCGGCCAGCGTATAGAAGAAGACATCGCACGATTGGTAGATCGCCTTGCTGATTTCCACCACTCCATGAGTGCGGTGTTCGGCCACGACCCAGCATTTGAAGTAACGCCCATAGAACGAAGCGCCGCCATTGCAGGTAACGTGCATATCCTGCGCAATGCCTTCCTGCAAGCCGGCCGTCGCCATAATGATTTTAAACGTCGAACCCGGCGCCAGTTGTGCCTGAATCGCCTTGTTCAGCAGCGGATGGTTTTCATCCGTTACCAGCTTGTTCCATTCGCCCTTCGAAATCTTCACGGCAAAGTCGTTGGGGTCGAACGTCGGCCTGCTCACCATCGCGAGAATTTCGCCGGTGCGCGGGTCCATCGCGACGATCGCGCCATTTCTTCCTTCCAGCGCCTGCTCGGCCGCAATCTGCAGATCAAGATCGACCGTCAGCTTGAGTTGCTTGCCGGGTTCCGCCGGCGTCTCGTCCAACCGTCCCATTTCGCGCCCGTGGCTGTTGACGATGGCCCGCCGAAATCCGTTCTTGCCCATCAGCACGCTGTTGTACTCTTTTTCCACCCCGCTCACGCCCACCACGTCGCCCGGGTTATAAAGCTCAAATTGCGGCTGGTTGAGCATGTCCTCGGTCACTTCACCGACGTAGCCGACCAGGTGCGCCATAAACCCGCTGCGCGGATAAAGACGCCGGTGCGCCATGATCGTATCCAGTTCCGGCAGTTCATTCTTATGCGCTTCGATGAAGGCGAGCTCGTCGGGCGTGATGTCTTCTTTCAGGTAAATCGGCTGGTATTGCGGCATCCAGGCGGCGCGATGAATGCGCTGGCGTATCTCGTCAGCGTTCAGGTGCAACCCCTTGGCAATCGCATCCGCGTCCGCATTCAGGTCGCGCGCGGAATCACGCAACAGCAGCGCCGAAAACGAAGGATAGTTGTCGACAATAATTCGGCCTTCGCGGTCCAGGATTTTCCCCCGCGGCGCCAGAATCGGCACATTGCGCACGCGATTCTGCTCTGCCAGCAGCGAGTATTTGCCGCTCTGCATCACCTGCAGCCGCCACAAGCCGTATGCGAGAAGCAGGAATATGAACAGAACGACATACTGCACGGCGGTGAGCCGATAGGCGGAGACTTTTTCTTCGCGGCCGAACATCAATCCTCAGTTTCAGCGAGACTCATTTCGACAGAAACACGCCCAACTGGCAAACAATCGCCTCGGCCCACTTGGATTGTGCCGATTCGCGACGCGTCCCGGGAAAAGCTGCTGAAAGGTTAATTTCATTGTAACCCGTGGTTCGCCGTGCCTGAAATATTGAACCGTAAACGAAAGTTTGCCAGTCAAATCTCCTAGCCTTCTTTTGATCGTGTGTGATTGTGTGGCGCGGACACCGGGGTCCCCAGCAGGCCGGTTTTGGGGTTGGGGTGGCGCACTCTTGTCCGCGTAAGACTCGCTACCAAAATCGCGGTCATAGAGCGGTACCCGTTTGGAGTTCGCTTTTTTTCTAATTTCATCAATCGCCGGGCCATGTCCGACCGAGGATTGAACTTGTAGTGCCAAGAGGCAACAATACGAGTAGGGGTAACGTCTTACAAAACAACCCTGGGCTCCAACAATCGCATCAGCGTTCCCAAGAGCCAAGAGCCAAGAGCC
>PLHN01000475.1 GCA_003139975.1 Acidobacteriaceae bacterium | reverse complement strand
TGGGTGCGGCCGATCATCGGCGTATCTTTGAATTCCCACGCGCGGCGCTCCAGCACATCGGCAAGGCGCTCTAGATCGCCCGCGATCAGCGACGATGCCTGCTGAATCAGCAGGGCCTGCGCGGTGTCGACAACATCGTTTGAGGTAAGGCCGTAGTGGAACCAGCGCGCATGCGGGCCTACGATTTCGGCGACGGCGGTGGTGAAAGCGATGACGTCNNATCGCTTTGGCGGCATCTTTAGGTACGATTCCGGCGGCAGCAAGGGTTTCGGTGGCGGCAACCTCAACAGCCAGCCAAGTGCGGAAGCGGTTTTCATCGCTCCAAATGCGGGCCATTTCCGGCCGCGTATAGCGAGGAATCACGGAGCTATCTCCTGAAATCGGGGCGTTGGATGGGAACTCAGGATTGTAAATCAGGCACGCTCGTGGTGTGTAGTGCGGCACCCGGGCATGGCTGCCAGGAACATCACTTCCCTGCTGCGCTGGCGGCGACGCATAGTTTTGAGTCGACCTTACTTTGCTGGTTCGACGAAGACTGCGGTTCCGTAGGCGAGCACTTCGGTGACGCCCTGCATCACCTCGGTCGCGTCATAGCGGGCGCCCACTACCGCGTTTGCACCGATTTCCGCGGCGTGCCGCAGCATGAGGTCAAACGCCTCGGCGCGCGTTTTTTCGCAAAGATTGGTGAGCAACGTGATATTGCCGCCTACCAGCGTCTGCAGGCTCGCGCCGATGGTGCCGAAGATGGATCGTGACCGTACGGTAATGCCGCGGACCACGCCCAGCGTTCGAACCACGCGGTAGCCATCGAGTTCGAACTGCGTGGTCACCATGTTGTGACCGACCATGCGTCCCGCCGGTGCTGAATAGTTACCCATCAGTCCTCCTTGCGTTATCCACGTGTTCTTAGTATGGCATATGCCATTCCTGCTGCAGGTAGCGGGAATTTTGTGACGACGCCTGGAGTGTTTTCTAGCAGCGCGCGCGGCACTGAGAGCTTCTCTATAATGAACCCCTCGACCCGTCGCTCGTTCCAGGGAGGCTTCCGTGTATTCACGTCGTCGATTTCTTCAGACTTGCTCCGTTGCGGCAGCTGCCGGTGCGGTTCTGCCTGACCTTGTACATGCGGCGGAAAAAAGCACGGACCTGCCGTCAGCGATTGCGGCATTGCGCCCGCTTCGCGCCGAGGCCCGCCCGATCACCATGGAAGAACGCGCCGACCGTCAACAGAACGCGCGCCGGCTGATGCACGAAAATAACCTCTCCGCCATTTTGCTTGCTCCCAGCACTTCTCTTCGATACTTCACGGGGATTCGGTGGGAGGGTGGCGAGCGGCTGTTTGCCATGGTGCTCCCGGCCAAGGGCGCGGCATTTTATGTAGCGCCGGCGTTTGAAGAGGACCGGGCGCGGGAGCAGATCGCGCTCGCTCCGGAAGGCAAGAATCCCGACCTTCGCGTCTGGCAGGAAGATGGGAGCCCTTACGAACGGGTGGCGCAAGGGCTCGCCGATCGGGGAATCTCGAGCGGAACAATCGGATTCGAAGAGACCGTCAAATTCGTTTTCAGCGACACTATTCGGAAAGCCGCAGCCAGCGCGAGTTTTGCCAGTGCGACGCCGGTAACTGCGGGATGCCGCATGATCAAAAGCGAGCATGAAATTGACCTTATGCGCCTGGCGGCGAAAGTTACTCTCACCGCTTACGAAGCAACGTATCGTTCGATGAAGGTGGGCATGACACAAAAAGATGTCGAAGGGCTGATCGAAGCGGCGCACCGTCAGTTGCGCTTCGAGGGGGGCGCAGATGTGCAGGTCGGTGAGTATTCCGCGTTCCCGCACGGTTCGGTCGCTCCACAGGAAATTCGCGAAGGAACGATCGTGATGATTGACGGGGGCTGCATGGTGGAGGGGTACGCCTCCGATATCACGCGCACGTTTGTTCTGGGCAAGNNGCGAGCGACAAGATGAAGCAGGTCTTTGAGATCGTTCATCGCGCACAGAGTGCAGCACTGGCCGCGGCCCGGCCGGGAGTGGAAGCCGGATCGGTGGATGCGGCCGCACGCAAAGTAATCACCGATGCCGGCTACGGCCCGGATTATAAATTCTTCACGCACCGCCTGGGACATGGCATGGGCATGGACGGCCATGAGTGGCCTTATCTGGTGCGCGGCAACACGAGCGGGCTGCAGCCGGAAATGACTTTCAGCGATGAGCCGGGAATTTATATTCGGGGAGAGTTCGGCATCCGCTTGGAGGACGACATGCACATCTTGCCCGACGGTGCGGAGTTGTTCACCCCACAGAGCCCAGCGCTGGAGAATCCATTCGGNNCCCGGCCGGTCCTGCAGAACAAACACCGAGAGTTTCATATAACTGGAGCACCCGAAAAATATTCCCCAGCATATGCATTCACGCCGAAAAGGGGCCGCTGGGGGATATCCGCCCGGAAAAGGTGCCAAGCCTCGGCATTCTGCCGTGCGTTGTAAAGTAAGATTGACTTGCGTCGCGGCCCTTTAATCGAACACGTGCTGGTCCACAGGACGGTCGTAGCCGGGATGCAGTTGCCTCCACTGGTCTTTAATGGCCGTTGCCAGGCGCCGGATGCCTTCGCGAATCTGCTCGGGCTTGGCGTTCGAGAAATTCAGACGTAAATGCCGCAGGCCTTCCTTGGCGTATCCATTGCCTGCATAGAAGCAATCGCCCGCGACAAATGCGACATTCTGTTTCAGCGCGGCCTTGAACAATTCATTGCAATTCATGCCTTCCGGCAGGGTCACCCACAGGAATAGGCCACCCATCGGGCGCGTCCAGGTGACTTCCGGAGGGCAGAATTCTTCGAGTGCTTCGAGCATCACGTTGCGCCGTTCGCCGTAGACGCGGCGGATCAGCTTGATATGTTCGTCGAGGAACCCATCGCGCGCCACTTCGTAGGCTACCATCTGGCCGAAGGTAGACGTATGCAAGTCGGCTGCCTGCCGGAGCTGAATCAGTTTCGAAATTACGTCGGGCGGGGCGACGATCCAGCCCAGGCGCAACCCGGGCGACAGCGTTTTCGAGAACGTGCTCAGGTAGATCACATTGCCGATGGAATAACCATCGTCCCGGCGCAGGTTTTCGCGATCAAGCACAACCAGCGGAGGCAGGTGCTCACCCTCATAGCGCAGCTGGCCATAGGGATCGTCTTCCACGATCGGAATCCCGTACCGGTCGGCGAGCAAAACGAGTTCATGGCGCCGGCCTTCGGCTAAAGTCGTGCCTCCCGGATTCTGGAAGTTGGGCAGCACGTACATGAACTTCGGCCCTGACCGCAGAGGCCCTTCGAGCAGGTCGGTGCGCAGGCCGTCGTTATCGCTCGGCACGCAGAGGTATTCCGCACCATAGACATTGAATGCTTGCAGCGCGCCGAGATAAGTAGGCGCCTCGACCAGGACGCGGTCGCCGGAGTTGATGAGCAACTTGCCGATCAGATCGAGAGCCTGCTGCGAGCCGGATGTAATCAGCACGTGCTCGGGCTTGGCTTTTATGCCATAGCGGGAGGTATGCCGGGCGATCATTTCGCGCAGAGGTTCGTAGCCTTCGCTGGCACTGTATTGCAGCGCGAGCTTGGCCTGCTTGTCCAGCACCTTCGCGCAGGCTTCGCGAAAGCGTTCGACCGGAAAAACGTCGGGTGCAGGCAATCCTCCGGCGAACGAAATGATTTCCGGGTTTTGTGTAATCTTAAGAAGCTCGCGGATGGCGGAGCTGCGGACGTTCTTGGTGCGCTGGGCATAACGGGAAGTCCAGGCGGTTGACATTCGTACCCTCCCGTTCATTGAGTCTACATGGGCGAGGACGGTTGCGCGGTGATTGAAAGACTAAGCGGTGTGATTGGGGTCACCGGGTGCGGGTGACCCGACCGACTGGACGGGTGGCCCCGTGCTGGCGTTAGCTATGGGCTTTGCTCGAGCGCACGACAGATCGATGAGTGTAATCGTTGTTTGCGACAGTCATCGCCCCTGAGTTGGCGACGAACCCTGGCTAAACATGCTGGGGATATAATTCCAGCCATGATCGGGTCCAATAGAAATTCGTGGTCTCGTCGAGCTTTCATGAAGAGCGCATTAGTCGGCGCAGCCACCGCGATTGTATCCGTTGACGCACACGCGGGTTATCCCGACATCGATTTCCAACCGCAGTCACTTGGGTCAAAAGTAACGAGCCTCAGCGAGGCCTCTCAGTTGGTTCACAACAAGAAAGTCTCACCAGTCGAATTGACCCAGGAGTGCTTAAGGCGCATTGAACAGCTCAATCCGAAGCTGAACGCGTTCATCACCGTCACGGCCGACTC
>PLHN01000260.1 GCA_003139975.1 Acidobacteriaceae bacterium | reverse complement strand
AAAGCCCGACTTAGGATCAACGGCTCCTTTTACGGTGACTTCGAGCGTGTAATTGTGCCCGTGGCCATTGGGATTATTGCATTTGCCAAAAAGGCTAGCGTTTTCCTCGGGCGTGAACGCGGGGTTGTGATAGTAGTGCGATGCCGAGAATTCAGCTTTGCGAGTTAGATAGACCATGGAATCAGGAGCCAGTTTTCAGAACTTGTCGCGCCTTATGAATCGCGGCCTGCGCTTGGTCCGCTTGCGCGGAGCGGTACTCGCGCCCTTTCCAAGATACTCTTCCCCGCGCGTGCTCGCGCTGCGACCGCAGCAGCAGATATGCAAATAGCGGCGGCCCAAATGCTGTCGACAGCAGCGTCGTCCCCAAACTGAAGTTTGCCTTCCGAACACGCAAGAACAACGCGACCGCCGCAACAAGCAGCGGAACCGTCAGCCACGCGCAAAGCCACCACGCCACGAGCATAAGAGCACGCCCCTGCGATTGCGGAAACAACAGTGCCAGATTTTTTGTCCAGCCTTCGCGAAGTTGGGCCCAGTTGCGATACATGCGAGTGCGAACGGCATCCGCTCCGTAACGAAAGCGGATCTTCCTGCCCGATCGTTTTACGGCGTGCGCGAGTGCAACGTCCTCCAGCAGGCTGCCGGCGATTGCCCGGTGCCCGCCAACCGCTTCGTAAGCCTGTCGCCGAATCAGAATGTATTGGCCATTGGCCGCCGCAATCGGCGAGGCGGGATCGGAAACCCTTCTTGGAGGGTATTTGCGCGCCAACTCGGCGAACACAACGGACAGAACCGCCATCTCCCAAAACGTGACTGCGATCTGCTCCGGGGAGTAGGAGAGCATATCAACCCCGTATTCTTTCGCTTCGGCTAGTGCTCGGGCAAGCGATCCGGGCAGGTGCACGGTGTCCGCATCCGTGAACAGAAGCCAATCACCCCTCGCCATGGCCGCCCCGGCCACCACCGCGTTGTTCTTCCCGGTCCAACCCTCCGGCAATAGCCCTGAGGAAATCACACGAACACCACTACAACTCTCAGCTATAGCACGCGTCCGATCCGTGGACCCGTCATCGACGACAATAATCTCGTATCGAACGCCAGTCTGCGCCAGCAACGATTGCAGGCAGTCGCCCAGGCTCGCCTCTTCGTTCCGCGCCGGAACGATGATCGAGACCTCCGGAATCGCGACGTCCGCTTGTGGGAATGAACCTGAAAGAACCATCGGTTTTTCGCTATTATAACGGTGTGACCCGAACGTTCCGTATTATCACCGTTGGATTGCTAATCGCCTTCATCGGTCTCTTCCCCGGATGCTACAGCGGCAATCACCCCGCCCGCATTGGTTCGAACGCTCCCGACTTCACCGTGCAGGATTCCGACCACACCATCACGCTCAGCCAGTTTCGCGGCCAGGTCGTGGTGCTGAACTTCTGGGCGACATGGTGCCCGCCGTGCGTGGCCGAAACGCCTGCGCTGGTGCGCATGCAAAACCAACTGAAAAGCAAAGGCGTCACGGTGCTCGCTGTCAGCATCGACGCCGACGATGCCGCCTACCACAAATTCCTCAAAGACTACAGCGTGAGCATGGTGACCGTGCGCGACGAATCCAAAAAGGCCAGCACTCTGTATGGGACCTTCGGCTGGCCAGAGACCTACATCATCGATCGCAACGGCATAATCCGCCGCAAATTCATCGGCCCGGTAGAATGGACCAACCCCGAGATCACGGATTATTTGAGCAAGCTGTAGGGATCCAGGTCTTAGGTGTCAGGACGCAGGAAACCCTAAAGCTTTACCTTCCGCAACCGCAACGAATTCGTAATCACCGATACCGAACTGAAGCTCATCGCAGCCGCGGCCAAGATCGGGCTGAGCAAAATGCCAAACACCGGGTACAACACTCCCGCGGCAATCGGTACGCCGATTGAGTTGTAGATAAAAGCAAAGAACAAATTCTGCCGGATGTTGCGCATGGTCGCCTCGCTCAACTTGCGCGCCCGCACAATTCCTTCAAGGTCTCCTTTAAGGAGCGTGATACCGCCGCTCTCCATAGCGATGTCGGTCCCTGTGCCCATTGCAATCCCCACGTCAGCCTGCGCCAGTGCCGGAGCGTCGTTGATGCCATCGCCCGCCATCGCGACGATACGTCCTTCCTTTTGCAGCGCCTGAACGACTGTGCTCTTTTCTCCCGGCAAAACCTCAGCTTTGAAATCTGCAATCCCTAACTTCTCGGCGATCTCCCGCGCCGTTGCTTGGCTGTCGCCCGTCAGCATCACCAACCGGACTCCTGCGTCCTTAAGTTCCCTCAACGCGCCCGCTGTGGACTGCTTCAGCGGATCGGAGACCGCAATAGTGCCCGCGTACTTGCCATCAACCGCGACGAAGATCTGCGTAGCTCCCGTAGGAGCTGTCGCGAGTATCGCCGTTCCCACATCCGCGCCCAAGACGCCAAGGCTGGTTATGTACGCCCAATTGCCAGCCGCAACCGCCTTTCCTTCAACTTGCCCTTTCACTCCTTTTCCCGGAGCGTATTCAAAGGCTGACGCCTCCGAGAGCGTGAGCCCTTGCTGTCCAGCGAACCGAACGATCGCTGCCGCCAGCGGATGTTCACTCGCGCGCTCTAAACTGGCAGCCAGGCGAAGCATTTCCGGATCGCTGTACGCCGTGACAGTTGGTTTCCCTTGCGTCAGCGTCCCCGTCTTGTCGAAGACGATCGTATCCACTTTCTCCATCGTCTCCAGCGCCTCTGCGTTCTTGATCAGCACCCCCGCCTGCGCACCGCGGCCCGTTCCTACCATGATTGCCATCGGCGTCGCCAGCCCGAGCGCGCAGGGACAGGCAATGATCAACACGGCAACGGCATTCACGATGGCGTGCGCAAATCGTGGCTCCGGACCGAACACGGCCCACGCAACGAAGGTCCCAACCGCAACCGCAATCACCGCCGGAACAAACCATCCCGCTACTCTGTCGGCCAGACGCTGAATCGGAGCGCGCGTGCGCTGCGCCTGGCTGACGAGCTGCACAATCTGCGCCAGCATCGTTTCGCTGCCCACACGCTCGGCGCGCATGACAAGTGCGCCGGTTCCGTTCACGGTCGCGCCAATCACGCGGGCGCCACTTCCCTTCTCGACCGGCATCGATTCGCCCGTAATCATCGACTCATCCACCGCACTCGCGCCGTCAAGCACTACTCCATCCACGGGAATCTTCTCTCCGGGACGCACGCGCAACTTATCTCCCGGCTTCACCTGCTCCAGCGGGATGTCGCGCTCCGTCCCATCCGCCGCGATCACCCGCGCCATCTTCGGGCTCAAATCGAGCAGCGCCCGGATCGCGCTCGAAGTTTGGCTGCGCGCACGCAATTCCAGCACCTGCCCCAGCAACACCAAGACCGTAATGACGGCCGCCGCCTCGAAATACACCGCGACGACGCCGTGCATGTCGCGGAACGCCGCTGGGAACAGTTGCGGCGCCAGCGTACCGACCACGCTGTAAGCCCAGGCGACGCCGGTGCCCATCGCGATCAGCGTGAACATGTTGGTGCTGCGATT
>PLHN01000482.1 GCA_003139975.1 Acidobacteriaceae bacterium | reverse complement strand
CTGCCGGCCACCAGTCCTGCGAGTCGGTCATCAGCGCTGCGAGATCTTTCTTCACCGCCGCCAAGTCGAGGCTCTTGAACTCTTTCGCGTAATTGAACTCCTTGCCCATCGGATCGGACAGCGGAGAATGCTGGTGCAGAACCTTCAGGTTCACTTGATTCGGCCACCAATCAACATTTGCGTAGGATTTGCGAGTGCCATGCGCTACTGGGCACCTCGATTCGGTTGCGGTGTTTTTTTCCTTAGCTTCGGGAACAACGCTCCCCGATGAATTTGCGAGTGTGTTTTCCATAATGTTTTTCGTCCTTCCAATCTCGTCTGGTACCGCATGAAGAAACTATTTCTTGGTGCTGCAGCGGCGACAGAGGCCAAAAACCTCGATCAATGGCTGCGTCAGATCAAAGCCATCCGGCACGTGCCGGGATAGCCGCTTGAAATCGATGAACTCACCTTCGATGTCCTGCACCGATTTGCAGCGGGAGCAGACCAGATGGTGATGCGGTTTGAGGTTGCCGTCCACGCGCAGCGTGGTCGCATGAGGGCTGACCTCGCGCAGCATCCCGCACTCGATGAAAAGCCGCAGGTTGTTGTAGACCGTAGCCACAGAAATGGACGGAATGCGGCGCCGCACCGTGGCGTAAACGTCTTCAGGGGAATAGTGTCCATGGGATGCTATGACGGCCTCATAGACCACCTGACGCTGGTGCGTGACCGCCAAACCGTGCTTCGCGGCCAGCTCACGAAACTGCTCATGGGTAAAGCGCATGATTATCGGATAAGAACGAGTATAAAACGATAAATAGAAGTGTCAACCGAAATCTTTCCTTTGACCTCGAGAGGGCCGTCGGCCGCATGAGCGGACTGTGGCACAGCTACCGCACCGGCATCGGAACCCGCTTCTGGATGGATCCTCGGCGATACGGAAGCTTTCTTTCACTACTTGGTTGCAAGGTTAACCCGCGGGAAACCCACCGGCACTGGCACTGGATTTCGGGGGGTCGCGCTGACGCTGAGTTCCTGCGAATCCTGATTCCTACTCCCGCCGCGTCGGTTACTCTCCCAGCCAATCCGCGTACGGCTTCATCGACTCCACGTGATCGCAGACAATCTTGATCGCGCCCGTGATCGGAATCGCCAGCACCAAACCCACGGCTCCCCAGATCGCTCCCCAAAACAGCAACGCAATCGTCACCGCCAGCGGGTTCAGGCGCAACCGGCTGCCCAGCAGTTTGGGATAGAGCACGTTAAGCGCGAACAAATGCATCCCAACCACGCAAATCACCACGATGATCAGGTCTCCCGCCTCAAGTTGTCCCAGCCCCACCATGATTGGCGGAATCATCGCCAAGACGATGCCCAGATAAGGCACCAGGCTGAGAAAGCCGCTGAGGAATCCCACGAAATAAAAGAACGGAACGTGCAGCAACCCGAAAATCCCGACGCTCACCACCGAGATCAGCAGCCCAATGAGCAGGTTCCCAACGATGAAGCTCTGCAACATCTTGCCGATCAGCCCCAGCGTTACGAACGCCGTGTGCCGGTGATGTAAGGGGAACAGCATTACCGTAGCTGACCGGGCATGGCTGTGCCACGTCAGCAGAAAGTAGGTAAGAAATGGAACGAACGACACTGCCAGCAAAACGTCAGTCACTGTGCCCGCACCGTGCGTAAGCAGGTCGGACCAGCTGGTCACCTGCCGCACCGCAACCACGTTGGGCGCGCCGGGTCCCTCGTCGTTCACGACTTCACCGGTTTTCTCGATCCGCTCCGCTTGTTGCCGCACTGGCTGCAGGATGGACCGAATCTTCGCCGAGTACTTGGGAACATTGTCGGCAAACACAACGGCTTCCGTATACGAGGCGACCGTAATGCCATAAAGTACGGCCAGCAGCAACACGAGGCTGATGAGCGCCGCGACCGCCCGCGGCAGGTGAAAATGCTCCAGCGCCTGCACCACTGGCGAGAGCGTAAAGCTGAGCAGAATGGCAAGGAAAAGCACCGCCAGCACCGATTCACCGTAGTAGGCAAACAGAATGATCAGCCCGATGCCAAGCAAGGTCAGCGACCAGTGATGGCGGCGGGTTGTTTCGGCAGTTTCCATCGAACTACTGGCCAATTATTCTGCATCACCCAAGCGCGAATTGCACGAAGGAAACTCAGGAGAGTCAAATGTCAGAATGTCAGAAGTCAAATTGAAGAAGCAAAGCCATACTGCGGATTTCAGCTAATCACTGCCTGCCCTCCGACACGAACAAACTCGATTCCTGATAGTAGGCCGTGTAGGCGTATGATCGCTGGTCGTCGGTGACGAAGATCTCCCGCAACGACAGGAGTCCCGTGCGGTCGGCCGGCGCGAGCTCCTTGAAGAGCTTCCGCTTCCCACTCACGAGATCGACACTGTCGACCCGGTAGGGAATCTCCGCGCGGCGATAGGCCAGCACCGACCGACCGTCCGCGCTCCACTGGACGACAATGTCCACATCCGCGAGCGTCGGCACCGGCCGTGGGTCTCCACCGGCGATCGGGTATACCGAATATTTCCCGTCCAGCCCCCGCGCCAGAACCAGCTTCCCGTCCAGGGAGAGCAATCCGTCTCGCGTGCCTTCCGGAGTCACCGGCCGGGGGGAGCCCCCACTAAGTTCTTGCACGTAGAAGCGCGCGCCTTTCCCGGGCTCATTGCCTCCAATCAGCACGCTCTTGCCATCCCGAAACCACTGGACAGTCGTGTAAGTCTCGATCTCACCTCGTTCGAGCTGCCGTGTATCCCCGGCTCCAATGGGATAAATCAAAAGCTTGGGCGGATGCGACTGCACAACCGCCAACACCCACCTGCCGTCGGCGGACAAGTCTGCGGCCCACCCGTCGCCGAGTCGCACCACGGGCGAGCCGTCGGTTTTGCGCACGCACGCGGCGTAATTGGTTCCAAGCGCAGTTTCGGCGAACAGAAGCGTTTGTCCGTCCTGAGAAAGCGCCCGCGCGTGCGAGGTGTTGAGCCACGAAAGGTCGCGATCTTCGGCAGCGGCGTCTGTGTGGACCACGGCTGCGTAGCGGAAGTCCGTGCGGGTTACCAGCCACCTTCCGTCGCGCGCCATGTCCTGGATGTTGATCCCCCCCGGCGCCTGATAGGCGATGCGCCTCTTACCCCCCAACGTCACGGCGTAGACGGTGAAGCTGCCGCCGCTCTGGCTCGCCGAAAAAAGGACTTCCTTGCCATCCGGTGACCACGCCAGTCCGCGTGCGCTCCAGTAGCCGTCTGAAAGCACGGTGTTGTTTCCCGCGAGATCCACCGTGTTCACCGAGCCACGGTCATCCCACTTTCGCGGATGCTCGAAATAGGCGATCCGATCCCCTCGGGGCGAGATGCGCACGTCGCTCATGAAACCGCTGACCTCGCGGAGTGGGTGGCCGATCGGATACTCGAGCCGATCCTTGCCCCCTACCTCGCGGATGATGGCAAGCTGCGATCCGTCCGGCGACCAATCGGCCTGCCGCACGCCCTCCTGTATCTCCCGCGGCGCACCGCCGTCGAGGTTCATTCGCGCGAGCGTGCCGGTGAAGAGCCGATACGAAAGGTAATGGGCATTAAGCAGGACGGCGAGCTCTCCTTTCGACGAGACCGCAAGCAGGTGCATGCCGCGCGGACCCAGCGGTTGCGGCTCGGGATAGTCGGGACGCACCGTAAAGATCTGGGGCGTATTGCCCCAAGGCGCGGCGCTGTACACCACTGTGTTCTCGCCCGCGAAGGCGGCCTGGAAGATGGCCTCGTGGCGAAAGTTCAGTTGGTGGAAGGCGAGTGCCTCGGCTTGGCGGCCCGCGCGTGATGCGAGCAGCGCCAGCGCCGCCGCAGCAACCACAGCAAACACCGCTGCCAGAATCCATCCGGCCCGCCGCCGCAGCGTTCGCCATGTGGCCGGCGTAATCCGTGCACCGCTCATGGCGCCCGTCTGCGAGCCGCCCTCCGCGATCCACCGCAGCTCTTTCCACAGATCGCCCGCCGATTGCCATCGCTCGTCCGGGTCCTTCGCCAGGCAAACCTCGATGGTGCGATCCAGTGCCGGCGGCGTCAGGGGCTGCAGGTTTCGGATCGGCGCCGGCGACTTCTCCAGAATGGCCGAGGCCACACTGAACTGGCTCTTGCCCTGAAAGGCTCGGCTTCCGGTCACCATTTCGTACAACACCGCGCCCAGCGAAAAAATGTCGCTGCGCCCGTCCACTTCTTTCCCTTCCACCTGCTCGGGCGACATGTAGGGAACAGTTCCGACGATCATGCCGTGCTGCGTCATCGGCGTGGCCAGCGGCGTCATCTCCGTCAGAGTTTCGCCGCCAGCCAACGTTGTCTCCGCTTTCGCCAAGCCGAAGTCGAGCAACTTCGCTCCGGTCTGGGTCAGCATGATGTTGCCCGGCTTCAGATCGCGATGCGTCACACCGTTGCGGTGAGCCTTGTCGAGCGCGCTCGCAATCTGCGCTCCGTAGGCAAGCACCTGCGCCACCGGCAACGGTCCCTTCTCCAGTCGCCCCGCCAGCGTCTGCCCTTCCAGAAATTCCATGACGATGAAGTCGGCGCCGTCCTTCCGGCCGATGTCATACAGAGTGCAAATGTTGGGATGATTCAGGCTGGAGATAACTTTGGCTTCGCGCTCAAAGCGCTGACGGCGCACCGCGTCGCCCGAGAGATCTGCCGGAAGAATCTTGATCGCCACCGAACGGGCCAGGCGTGTATCTCGCGCCCGATACACTTCCCCCATCCCGCCCGCGCCGAGCGGCGCGACGATCTCATAGGGACCCAGTTTTGTGCCGCTCGTCAAGCCCATGAATGTGGCGGATTATAGACGAATCGACATTACGATGCGCCCGCAGATTTGCCGGCGCCTTCTGGTCCCGTCTCTACTAGAAGCCTTGACTCTCCCCCTCCGCCCATCCATCATCGTTCAATGCCCATGCCGCGCCGGGTTCTAGCCCTTGATGTCGGCTCAAGACGCATCGGCGTCGCCGTTTCCGATCCGCTGGGCATCACCGCCCAGGGCCTTGAAACCATCCAGCGCCAGAACAAACGCAAGGATTGGGAAGCGTTGGGCGCGGTCTTAAAGAAATATGAAGTAAGTGAGATCGTCGTAGGTCTGCCGTTGCGCCTGAGCGGAGCCGAAGGCACGCAGTCAGAAAAAATGCGCATCTTCGCCGGCGAACTGCACGCTCAGTTTGGCTTGCCTGTCCACCTGTGGGACGAGCGTTGGACCTCAACCGAAGCCAACCGCCTGCTGCGGGAAACGAACCTCTCCATCGAAAAGCGCGGCAAAGCCGTCGACCGCATGGCCGCCATTCTTATCCTCCAAGCGTGGCTCGAAGCCCGCAGTTCGGCATTCCCGCGCGCCGATGAGGTAGCAGAGTAACGTGGAAACAAAGCGGCTCGATGGAATGGAGTGTAGCGCCGGCACCGTGCTTCCACAGCCAGCTTAGGACTTCGATTCCGCGTGGGCCATCGGTACCGCATGTTCGTGACTATGCCCGGGGTCCTGCCCCAAGCCTCCATAGCGGCGTTCGCGCTTCTGGTACTCTTCGATGCCCTCGAGTAGATGGGTACCGCGGAAATCGGGCCAAAGCGTCTGCGTGACGTAGATTTCCGCGTATGCGAGTTGCCACAACAGGAAGTTGCTCAACCGCATTTCACCGCTGGTCCGTACCACCAGGTCGGGATCAGGCAGGTCGCGCGTGTACAGGTTCTCGCTGATCGCCTGCTCGGTAACTTCCAGATGATCGAGCCCGCCATTGCGGGCCGCAGCTTCCGCCAGCGAGCGGAACGCATCCACGATTTCGCTGCGCGCGCTGTAGTTGAGCGCCAGCGTGAGAATCATTCCGGTATTCGAGTCGGTAGCTTCGCTGGCTTCAGCCATCTCGCGCTGCACCACCGGAGGCAATTCATGTTTGCGCCCGATATACCGCAGGCGGATGTTGTTCTCATTAAGCGTCCTGATTTCCGCTTTCAGGTAGCGGCAGAGCAGGCGCATCAGGAAATCCACCTCGGTCTTGGGGCGTTTCCTCCAGTTCTCTTCCGAGAAAGCGTAGAGGGTGAGCGCGGGAATCCCGATGCGGGCAGCGGTTTCAACGGTGGAGCGGACGGAGGTGACACCAGCGCGATGTCCGGCAACGCGCGGCATATGACGGCGGCGGGCCCAACGCCCGTTTCCGTCCATGATGATGGCGATATGCTGGGGCAGACGCGCCGGATCAAGCCGCAGGAAAACTTCCGATTCCTTGCGGTTCATGCCCGGCGGAACCGTGTGTCGCAAAGGAACCTCTCGAAGTCGAAGCTAACACAGGCAATTGGCGAGCGCAATGCAAAGGGGACCCTGGGGAGCGCTGAATACGGGGCTGTTACTCCAAAGCAAGGTGGAACTCTCCGCTCCCTATCTTGCTTCCTCCGGATAAATCGACAGCATCACTCGTTCTGTGTATCGAATCAACGTCAACTCGCAGCGCACGCCAACCTGTGCATCGGTGAGCAACCGGTGCAAATCGTCCACGCCGGCTACAGGTTTCTCGTCCAACGCCACAATTACGTCGCTTTCGCGGACGCCTGCCCTGCGCGCAGGGCTGTTGGGCTCGACTCCGACCACGACGACTCCCGTTTCTTTGGGGAGGTTATAGAAGCGCACCACGCGGCGATGAATCGGGACGGTCTGGGCGGAGACTCCGATAGAGCTGCGCCGGATGCGGCCATCGCGCAGGAGCCGGCTAGCCACGAATTTCGCCGTGTTGATGCCGATCGCGAAGCAGATCCCTTGAGCGGGCAAGATGGTTGCCGTGTTCACGCCGATCACCTGCCCTTGCGAGTTGACTAACGGACCTCCGGAGTTGCCGGGATTGAGGGCAGCGTCGGTCTGGATTACGTCTTCGATCAGCCGTCCGGAGTAGGAGCGCAGCGAGCGCCCCAGCGCACTGATCACCCCCGCGGTCACGGTCGACTGAAACCCATAGGGATTGCCGATGGCAATGGCCAGCTGGCCAGCTCGGAGTTGTTGCGAGTCCCCGAGTTCGGCGGGTCGCAGGTTGGGCGCGTCCAGGCGGATTACGGCAAGGTCGGTGGCAGGATCATCGCCGATTGTGTGCGCCGGCACACGACGGCCGTCGGAGAACGTGATTCCGATGCGCGTCGCGTCGTGGACGACGTGGCTGTTGGTAAGAATCAGTCCGTCGGGCGTGAAGACGAAACCGGAACCTCCTCCACGGCGCTCGCTCGGCTCGCCAGAACGGCTTCGCCCAGTGACCTGATGGACTTCCACGTTGACAACCGAAGGGCTGATTTTCTCGACGGCCGCAGTGACGGCTCGCGAGTAGGTGTCGAGTAGGAAGGTGTCAGAAGGCTTAGCCGCATCGCCCGCGAGCGGCTCGGGTGGCAGGCCAGCAGTTAGGCCCGCGGAGCTGGAAATAAGGTCGGCGGAAAATGAATCAAGGCGCATGCAGAATAGATGTTGGGGCGGTGCCTTGGATTCGGGGAGCCCCGTCCCGCCTTACGAGGCCAGTTCGCCAATCTCTGGCAGCCGCAGGTTGCACTTCGTCAGCGCTTTGGTGAGTGCCTCTTCGATCAGGTGCTCGTCGCAGTTCTTGGAGATAGCGATTTCGCTGACCAGAAGATAACGGGCGCGCTCCAACATTTTCTTTTCGCGGAACGACAACGACTTCTCCTGGGCCAACGTCAGCAGACTTTTCAGCACCGCCGCTACGTCGGCCAGCGCCCCGGTGCGCATCCGCTCGGAATTTTCCCGGAAGCGGTCTTTCCAGTCGGCAGCGCTGATACATTGACCGGAGGAGAGATATTCGACTATCTTCTGTACCTCGCCATTGCGCACGACCGGGCGGATCCCGACGTTGCCCACGTTGTGAAATGGAATCCGCACCTTGAGATTGCTGGCAGCAATACTGAGCACGTAAAACTTTTCGACCTGGGCACCCACGGTCAGGCTGGCAATCTGCTCGACAACCCCGACACCATGATTGGGATAGACGACCTTGTC
>PLHN01000533.1 GCA_003139975.1 Acidobacteriaceae bacterium | reverse complement strand
CACCTGGCTGCCGGATGCGCACGTGGAAGCACCAACGGCTGGCTCGGTCATCCTGGCGGGCGTTCTGCTGAAGATGGGTACGTATGGGTTTATCCGCTTCACGCTACCGTTTTTCCCGCAGGTGATCACGAGCACGAATCGCTTCCTCGGTTACACTCCACGCGGTTGGATGGTCGGCCTCTCGGTGATTGCCATCATCTATGGCGCGTTGGTTTCGCTCATGCAGAAGGACATGAAGAAGCTGGTGGCGTATTCGTCGGTCAGCCACTTGGGGTTCTGCACGCTTGGGATCTTTGCGCTGAATCCTCTCGGCCTGAGCGGTTCCGTCCTGCAACAGATCAATCACGGCATCTCCACCGGCGCGCTCTTCTTGATCGTCGGCATTCTCTATGAACGCCGCCACACGCGCGAAATCGCCGAATATGGCGGCATCTCCAACGTGATGCCAATTTACGCAACGATCACGATGATCATGTTCCTCTCTTCCATGGGACTACCGCTCCTGAACGGTTTCGTCGGCGAATTCACCATCCTGCAAGGCGCGTTCACCGCGAACTGGAGATGGGCAGCATGGGCCGCGCCCGGCGTCATTCTGGCCGCAGCTTATCTGCTATGGCTTTACCAGCGAGTTTTCTTCGGCACGGTCACAAATCCGAAAAATGAAGAGCTGCACGATCTCACCCCGCGCGAGATGTTGACCTTTGCGCCGCTCATCATTTGCGCCTTCTGGATTGGCCTGTATCCGAAGCCGTTCTTCCAGATTCTTGAAACGCCCGTGAACCAGATTGTGCAGAACATTCAAGCCAACACTGCCAACGCCCCGGTAAACGCGCAGGTAACGCCAATACCAGCGCCTCCAACGTCGGCTGCTGCGGTGAATACGCCAGCGAAAGCGAGCGACTAAGTGCGAGGCCTTTCTCCAGTTGAATACCGGCTGATGTTGCCGATGGTGGAGTTGACCATCTTCGCGCTCGGCATTCTGCTGATCGACCTGATGATTCCAAAGCAGTATAAGTGGCTGAATGCCGTCGGCGCCTTCATCGGCCTGCTGTTTGCCGCGCTCTGCGTCTGGCAGATTCAGACCACTTTACCGCGCGGAGCTACCGGCTTTTTCGGCACTTTGCTGGTCGACCGCTTTGCCCTTTATTTCTGGTACCTGTTTCTCGCTTCCGCCGCCATCACCATCCTGATTTCCGTCCGCTATCTTGAGATTGAAGACGAGAACCACGGCGAGTACTACGTCCTGCTGCTATTTTCCGTGATCGGCATGATGTGCATGGCCGCCGGCATTGATATCGTCCTTCTGTTCATCGGCCTCGAACTGATGGCGATGTCAATCTACGTGCTGGTCGGCTTCCTGCGCCGCGACCGCCGCTCCAACGAAGCAGCCCTAAAGTATCTGCTGCTCGGCGCGTTTTCGTCGGGCATCTTCGCCTACGGTCTTTCGTTACTCTACGGCCTCTCGGGCAGCACTAATTTGAGGGATATCGCGCGCACCGTCTACGGGCTGAATCCTCACAACCCCGTCGTGATAATCGCGCTGCTCACGACCATGGTCGGCCTGCTATTCAAGATCGCTGCCGTTCCATTTCACCAGTGGGCGCCTGATGCCTATGAAGGCGCGCCGACCAGCATCACGGCATTCATGTCCGTCGCCGTGAAAGCGGCTGCCTGGGCGTTGTTGCTCCGCATCATGGTTTTTGCGTTGCTCCCGCTGCGCGCGATCTATACGCCGATCATCGTTTTTGTCGCGATCGCCACCATGACCGGCGGCAACCTGGCCGCGCTCACGCAAACCAACACCAAGCGCCTGCTGGCCTACTCCTCGATTGCGCACGTCGGCTATATGCTCTTGGCGCTGGTCGCGATAGGAACCTCGCCCACCAACAGCCCTGGATTTGCGGACGGCATGAAGGGCATTCTGATCTACCTGCTGGTCTACACATTCATGAACCTGGGCGTGTTTGCCGTGATTACCTCGTTGCGCCACCGCAATGTGATCGGCGACGAAATCGACGACCTCGCCGGCCTCTATCAGCGCGCGCCAGTCGAAGCCACGCTCATGTTGTTGTTTCTGCTGTCCCTCGCCGGGATCCCGCCCGCCGCCGGCTTTCTGGGCAAGTACTACATCTTCCTCAGCCTCATCGAGAGCCAACACTACTGGCTCGCCGCCGTGGCCGTGCTCTACGCCCTGTTTGGCCTGTATTACTACTTGCGGATTGCCAACTCCATGTTGATGCGCGCGCCGACCGAACCCGGACGGCTGCCGGTCAGCGTAGGCATGCGCTTCGCCGTAGGACTGACCGCCCTTGCCACAATCGTTATCGGCGTTTTCCCGGAACCCTTCATTCAGACCGTGAATTGGTCGCTAGGCATCGCGCAGTCGCCGCATGTGGCGGCGATGGTGAGATAGCAGCGAACTGGATCTCGGCTAGGTTTTTCGCGTTTATATTTTTGACTCTGGGATCCTGGTCTCTTGTAATGCCCTGCGAATGAGATGGCTGATCGGTACTCTTGTTTTCTGGTGTGGTTTGGTTCACTGCCGCTTTTGCTTGACGAGACCAGAGAAGCAGGACGCCGTTGTGTCGCGTGACATCATTGTGCGAACAACTGCTGCCCCAGAACCTTCGGCTGCCCATTAGTCTTGCCAAAGCGGGCTCGGCGCGGAGGGTCGGGCAACACTGCTGCCGCGTGCCCACTCATTGCTCACTTTGCGATGAGTAGGCCTCGCACCTCACCACTCTCTCTGCGTCCTCCATGGCAGACTTTTGTACCGACCCTCCATCTCATGTCGCTAAGGTATTTATTTTTCAAAGACCTGGCAGCAAACCACCCGAAAAACAGACCTGAGATGCGCGATAACTCATTGATTTAGAAATACCTTACGTCTAAGTCATTATTTCTCAAAGACCTGGCCGCAGAACTGCCCTAAGTCTTTGACTTAAAAAGACCGATGCCAGAGGGTCCCTGCGGTTTCCAACCTATCACTTCACCGAACTCCTGCTCGTCGACTGCATTACAATTCCCGCATGTCGCCATCGCCGAAGCCGCACGGAAAACAGGATCCTGTTGTCTCGCTTGCCCGCTACTCCGAGATAGGATTCATCATTCCAGCCGCGGTGCTCTTGGGATTCTTCCTGGGCAAGCTTCTAGACTATTGGCTGCACACGAAATGGCTTTATTTGGTCGGCCTGTTGTTCGGAGCAGTCGTCGGTTTCACGCAGATGATCCGCATGGCTCTCGATGCCTCCGGCAAGGATCCAGACTCGAGCCCTGCTTCCGATTCCAGCTCCACTGCCGCTTCGAACTCCAATTCCAAAGATGAGTGACCTGCCGAATTCGGAGCCTTCGCCAGCCGACTTGCGCCTTCAGGCATTCAACGACCGTGCACTCGCGCGGATGTTTCGCACGCTTTTACTGGTAAGCGCACTGCTGGTTGTGCCCGCGTTCTGGCGTTATGGGTGGATAGGCGCCATTGGCTTTGCCGCCGGGGCCGCGGTTTCCTGCCTGAATTTCCGCGCCCTTCAGCGCAGCGTCGAGGCTCTTGCCGACCGCATTGTGAACCGCCGGAGCCAGGAAAAAGGCGGTCGCATTGTCCTGCGATTTCTCCTGCGTTACGGGTTGGTCGGAGTCGTTGCGTATGCTATATTCAAAGGTTCTTCCTTGGCCTTCCATGGCTTCCTGTGGGGTCTTTGCTTGCCCGTAGTAGCCATGATGATCGAGGCGGCGCTCGAAGCGTACGCCGCTCTTCGGCGGTAGTGAACATCGACTTGCGAACCACGATTTCGAGCTGCGAGTCGTCAGATTCAAGCTCGTAGCTCGCGGCTCGGAGCTGGGTTTTACTTCATGGAACAACTGACTTTTACCGCATTCTTAAATCATCTGTTCGGCCCAACCGTAACGGCCCTGCTTGCGGCACTGCACGTTCATCCCAAGCATCCCGCCACGCCCATCACGAACTCGGTCGCCATGGAAATCCTGGTTGTGCTTCTGCTCACGATCCTTTTCATCGCAGTCCGGTTCCGGCTTTCCGTGGAGCGCCCAGGCGCGCTGCAACACACCATGGAAGGCATCAACGGATTCATCGAAGGCCTGGCGCACGAAATCATCGGCCATCATTCGGATAAGTTTGTCCCCTACCTGACGGCGCTGGGGCTGTTCATTCTGAGCTGCAATCTGATCGGCCTGGTTCCGGGACTGGAGTCACCGACTGCTGTGCCGACTGTGCCGCTGGGCTGTGCCTTGCTCACCTGGTTCTACTATCACGTTGCCGGCCTGCGCGAGAATGGCTTCGGGTATGTGAAACACTTTATCGGGCCACAGGAAGGGATGCCGCTGGTCGTGCGCATCGGGCTGCCAGTTCTGATTTTCCCGATTGAAATTTTCAGTCACTTGGCTCGCGTCCTATCGCTCACCGTTCGTCTTTTCGCGAACATGTTCGCAGGGGAAATGGTGACGTTGGTATTTTTCTCGCTGGTGCCGCTCGGCCTTCCGATTGTGTTCGAAGGGTTGCACGTCGGCGTGTCGTTCATTCAGACCTACATTTTCGTGCTGTTGGCCTGCGTGTATCTGGGCGAAGCCGTCGCGCACGAGCACTAGAAGCAGTACTCAGTAGCCAGTACCCAGGCAGCGATTTTCTGGGTACTGGGTACTGGCTACTGCCAACTGCCTCCAGCGTGAGGGCGTCGGCTCTAGGAGTACGACGTCAACCACCCACTGGCGGCTATTTATAAGGAGAAGAAGAAAATGAAGAAAATGTTGATGTTGGTTCTGTTGATGTTGTTGTGCTCGATTTTTGCCGTTCCGGCGTTCGCGCAAACGGGCGGAGGTGCTGCCGGTGGGACGAATTGGGTAGCAATCACCTCCGGTTTCGCGATCGCCATTGCCGCTGGCTTGGCTGCGCAAGGCCAGGGGCGCGCTGCTTCCTCGGCTTGCGAAGCCCTTGGACGCAATCCGGCCGCTCGCGCTGGCATTCAGGTGGCGCTGATTCTTGGACTCGCGTTTATCGAGTCGCTGGTGCTGTTCACGCTCGTAATTATCTTCGTGAAAGTTGCATAAGCGCGGTTGGACCGCAAAAAAGCCTCTGCTCGCGCAGAGGCTTTTTTGTTTTGCTAGGTTCTTACGAACGCGTCTACACCTTGCGATCCCCATCCCAGTCCGGCGTGCGGTTCTCGGGCGACCGCTGTAGAGCTTCAACCAGCACGCGTCGCAGGCGGTAGCGGCTATCGAGGTCCATGGCGACGAACTCGAAGCCGATTTCATTCACCCGCGCGCGACGCAGCAGCACCTGCCCGCGGATCTTCTTGACGCCCAGCGAGATTTCGACGTTGGCTTCTGACCCAACCCGTAGATTGTCGGAGCGTGTCCCCATGCCTCCGCCCAAACTCATCTCACGCATCACAATGTTCGATTTACCCCAGGAACTGGAGAGTGTCGCGGAAAGCGTACGCGGCAGAATGATCCGCTCGTAGCGGCGCTGGCGGACCCACGGGCACACCGGCGTGGATTCGAGCGGCGCAACGGCTATTTCTGCGGTCTCAAGTCCGCTGTCGGTCAATGCCTGCGTTCCATAGCGCGGGTCGATCTTCGATAACGCCTGGATCGCTGCGATGCGCAGTTCGCGGTGCTGCGCGTATCCAAATATTTTCTTTTCTTCCACAATGTTGCGCAAAACCGGGACAGCCTCAGTTTCACGCAGGCGGCCCAGCGACTCGATCGCCTTCAGTTGCACGAACGGCGGACGAGACCGGGTTTCGCCGGTGGTAGCAAGGGCGATCAGACTGGCGCTGGCACTGCGGTCCTGGCTCATGCCGATCTCGTCGATGGCTTCAGGCAGAATCAGCGAATCCAGCAATTCTAGCAACTCGAGCAGGGTGCGCCCGCGGTCGGGAGCGGCGCCGTAAGCGATCTGACGGACGACGACGTCCTGATAGAAGCGATTTAACTCGCTCATGCGCCCAGGCAGGAACTCGAGCAGCATGCCGACACTTAAACGGCTTAGGAGACCGACGGTCGAGGAGGCTTGCCGCGGCTGGCCACTACGCAGCATGTCGCGGAGCTCGCTGATTCCTGCCGGCCCGAGCTCACCGACTAGTTCCACGATGCGGTCGCATTCTTCCCGTTTCTGGGCACGGAAGAAGCGGTCGGAGAGGTGTTCGACAGAATCCTTGGGAAGCTGCTGAAGAACATGAATCAGTTCCTCGGGCACCTGTTCGATGTTGATGGCCTCTTCGATCATTTCCGGCAGGCGGTTCTCAACCCCCACGCGTGACCGCAGGTCGACAGCCAGGGCCGGACGTTGCCGCTCGATTCTCTCGAAAGAAACGCATAGTTCGGCAATGGACCGGTACTTTTTCCGGGCGCACGCCTCCTGCCCAAAGCGCGCGAAAGCGGCGCTTAGGAGGCTCTGGATTTCAGGATCGTTTTCCTTAGCCAGCTGTTCCCCGATCATGGCGATGGCGTTCGGCATGACATCGAGAGGCGCGGTCGCGTACAGGTCGGCGAGTTGTGCCAATCCGAGAGTCGTCTTGCGCCGGGGTTCGGCTTCCTTCGATTCGATACAGCCGCAGTAGTTCGCGAGGATTTTAGTAGCAACCTCGAAATCCTCCCGTTCGAACAGAAGTTCCACGAACTGGCGGATGTTGCGCGGCGGCACGCAAGCCGCTTCACTTGACTGCAGAACGCTTTTCTTTCCAGCTTCCGGAATCTCCGCCCAGAACATGCGGTCGAGAATGTCGGCGTGCGACTCGACCAGTATGCCGGCTTTCGACATCTTGTCTTCCTGCACCCGCAGAATCTGGCGCAGCGTGTCCATCTGCCGGCTCATGTTCTCCATCATCTCGTGGACGGCATTCACCTTGACGTCGCCGCGCTGGTAGCGATCCAGCGCATACTTGATGGCCATGCTTTCCGCCGCTTTCATCAGCAGCGGTGTGTCGGTGGCCTCGGCATCGGCGTCCTTCGCCGTTTGCGCCGCCAGGCTTTCGAGCAACTGCGCAAGATTGATTTTGGCGCCTTCCGAGGCTTTCCCGAGCTCGATCTTTAGACTTTCCTGCGAGGAGTTGGGTTCCTGCATCGCTTGCCCAAAATGCGTGAGCAGGCGAATCGTTTGCAGGACCTCTTCTTCCTGCAACGGAACAACACCACCACTCCAGGCTTTTCCTGTTCCTCCTGTGCCGCCCGGTACGGCAATGCTGGGCACAGACCCTAAAGGAGCGCCCCCGGGTTCACCTGATCCTCCAGCACTGGCTCCCTGAGCCGCTGCAATCAACTGCAGGAGCTTCTGCGGATCGTTGAGCCACTGCTTGAACTCCGGGCCGAGTGATTGGGCCGCAAGTTGTGCCGCGATGGAGATTTCCCCGGTGGCAGGATCGGCGGCAATAAATTTTACTTCGTTGATCCGGATCGACGAATCCGCGCTGGCGCCCAGTGTTTCCTTGATCTGCTTGGCGAAATCCTGGGCCTTGGAGCCCCCCATGGCAAACGCGCGCACCAGGTGGCGAAAGTCTTCCAGCGTCACTTTGCTCGAGAACAAAATGCTGGACAGTCCGGCAGCGGTCAGCAACTGTGCGAAACTTCGCTCCGCTTGCCCGGCTTCGACCGGAATGCCGTCGATCAGCAGCTTGTTGTCGGAAACGCCCAGCACGAAACCCGTGTCTCCGCTCTTGGGCAAAGCTTGCTGCAACTCGCGCCAGGCCGTCTCAAACTGGCCCTCTGTGCGTTTGTGGTTGGTTCCGTACAGTCGCGTGTACTTAATGAGGATGTTGAGACTGTGGAGGAAAGCCTGCGCGGACGCGCCGCGGCCTGCGTCGATTTGAGCGGCGTTCGAAATAACAGCCTCCTCTTACGAATCGAACTTTGGTATTAAGCGTATGACGGATATTCAACGAATGCACGATTACCGTAGTCATTTGAACGCTTGTCAGCTTGCCTGTCCGTTGCACGGAAGTACACGTCCACTGGAGCGGCTTGCTACACTGTTGCCTAGCCATTTCTCGCCTGGCTGGGTGGCGTTTTCAACGAATTCAATGCAGATCCGCGTGCTGGTGTTTGGAATCCTGAAGAGTGTGGTAGGCCAATCCAGCGAGGTCCTCGATCTCCCGGAAGGCGCGCGTGTGGACGATCTGCTGGCGCGCTATAGAGACCGATTCCCGCAGTTTGAACCCATCCTGTCCACCTTGGCCATTTCTGTGAACCAGGAGTATTCGCGTGCCGACCGGACGCTTGCTGCCGGAGATGAGGTCGGTTTGCTCCCGCCTGTGAGCGGAGGTGCGCCCGAAGCCCATTCTCGAGGTGTCATCGCCATCGTCGAGGAGCCGATCGAAACGCTTGCGGTGCTCAAGCGCCTAAAGCGCCCACAAGACGGTGCCGCCTTGGTTTTTGAGGGCATCGTGCGCGACCATACGCGTGGACGGCGCACGCTCTACTTGGATTATGAAGCCTACGAACCCATGGCGCTCAGACAAATGCATGCCCTGGCGGAGCAGGCCCGCGACCGCTTTTCCGTCAGCGGCGTTTCCATCGTCCATCGCTTGGGGCGCTTGCAGATTGGCGAAACCAGCGTCCTGATCGTGGTTTCTTCGGAGCATCGTGCGCCCGCATTTGAGGCGTGCCGTTGGCTTATTGATACGCTAAAGAAAACCGTTCCGATCTGGAAGAAAGAGTACTTTGAGGACGGCGCCGTGTGGGCCGACGGGGAACCGTTTCCCGAAGAAATTCACCGGCCGGGCGGCACAATGGGGCGACACCCCGCATCCAAATGAATGTCCTTTCAATGAAACAGTTCTGGCCGCGCGTGCGACTTTTCTCGCTGGTTTTGGGGGTGGCCTTGGCCGCTGCGCCTGCGATATCGGCGCAAGATTCCGCAACCACTCTCAAAATCGACGTCAAGTTGGTCAACGTCTTCGTGACGGTGACGGACGCGCACGGTGCACCCGTGGGCAGCCTTGCCAAAGAGAACTTTCTGCTTAAGGAGGATGGTAAGGAACAGAAAATTGCCGTCTTCAGCCGCGAGTCAGAGCTGCCGCTTTCGATTGTGCTCGCCGTTGACACCAGCCTGAGCACAAGAAAAGACCTGCCTCTCGAATTAATGTCGGCTCGCAAATTCGCACACGCAATCCTGCGTCCGCAGGACGGGCTGGCATTGTACAAGTTCAGTGAGGAAGTGCGCGAAGTCGTGCCGTTCACCTCCGACTTGAAAGCGATCGACGCCGGCATCGACCGGATTCGCAATGGCTCGGCAACGGCGATGTACGATGCGATTTTTCTGGGTTCGCAAGCTTTGGGCCGCCGACGAGGCAGAAAAGTAATGGTGATGATCACGGACGGCGGGGATACAGTCAGCCAGGTGAGTTACAAGGAAGCGTTGCGCGCGGCGCAGGAATCCGAAGCTCTGATCTACAGCGTCATCATCGTGCCCATTGAAGCCAGCGCCGGACGCGACACGGGCGGCGAGCATGCGCTCATCCAGATTTCGGAAGACACCGGCGGCAAGTATTACTACGCGACCTCTGCCGTTCAGCTCGACGAGGCTTTTCGCAAGATTAGTGACGAACTGCGCACCCAGTACTTGCTCGCGTACTATCCTTCCCAGCGCTTTTCCGATTCCGAGTTCCGAAGGATCCAGGTGAATCTGCTCAATGCGCCCCCCGGCGGCCCATTCGAACTGCGAAACCGGGCTGGCTACTACACAGTGAAGGGGTCGTGGTAGGCCACAGGACAGTTCTCCGGCCGTCGTTGGCGGCCGCCTGCCGCGTCTTCCAAAAAACGCATACAGCACGCCGGTTCTTTGGCCGCATCTAGTAAACTGTCCTATTCCATTTCAGTGGAAACTTAAGGCCTTTAGAGGCAGGATCATTTCCGCTTCTAGATGAGATTCTGCTCCCAGGAGAGTGGCGCTTTGTTCGATTGGTCTGGATTCCGTTTTCGGCGTTCTCTGCCCGTTTTCTTTATCCTGCTCGCTTCATTCACGTCGACGTTGCTCAGCCATTCCTTGTGGGCGCAGGAGGCGGCTCCTGAAAATCCGAATGCCGGCACCATCCAGGGCACGGTGCGGAGTGAAGACGGTACCCCGGTTGAAAGCGCGCGAATCTCCTACATCTCGTCGGCCACCGATACCCGGGGAGTGACGCGCACGGTTCAAAACGGCACTTATGTCACCGAGCAAGTGCCTCCCGGCGTCTACCTCGTGCACGTAGACGGTCGCGACTTGCTGCCCGCAGAGACTACTGTGACCGTGGTCGGGGGCGCCTCCGCCACCGTCAACTTCAAGCTCGATTGGATCAATCCCGGCCCAGCACGGCTGGAAAGCCATTTCGCCGGCGAAACCCCCGACCAGCAACCAATCAACGGCCGCAGCTACCTGGGGGCCGGCGAACTTCTTCCCGGTGTGCAGGTGGTGGATGGGGCCGTCTACGGGCCCGCCAAGAGCGGGTTTCAGTCGCTCTCCATCGATAGCGCTCTGGGACGAAACACGCACTACGACATCGATGAAATCGAAGCGATGGATGAAACTAATGGTGCTGCCACGACCAGCCTGCCCACCGATGCGGTTCGCGAAGTAATTGTCTCCCGGGCCACGCCCGAGGTTTTTCAGTCCTTGAATGCGGCCGGATCGGTGCGGGTTGCGACCCGATCCGGTGGCGACAACTGGCATGGCGATCTGTTTGGCAATCTGCGCGACCAGTTCCTGGGTCTCGCAGGCTTTCCCGCAGGCAATTCCGATTACAGCCGTCAACAGTATGGGTTCGGAGTCGGCGGCCCGCTGGTCGGCGGACCGTTGGCCAAAGGCAAGGCATTTCTCTTCTTCGGCGGCGAGCGCACCAAGCAAGACGGGCTCCTGCCGATGATGACCCAGGACTTGATTCTGCCTTCGGGAAACGGATCCCCCGTTTTCAACTCAACCGCTCTCCAAAGCGCCTATTTTCGTCAAAACATGCTGACGGCGCGTCTGGATTACAACCTTAGCGAGGACAAGAAAATCTTTATTCGCCTCGGCTATGACAACGCCGATCAAGTCGGTCCCGAGAACAGCCTGTCGATGTGGCGCAATCAAATTAACGTGCCTTCCGCTGCCTTCGGCCTGGACTGGAACCGAGGAAGGTTCGTGCACAGTGCGCGGTTCGGCTACCAGAAATTCGTGAATGCGATTACTCCCGACCTGGGCGATTCGACGATTCTGCCTTCCGCGCCCTTCCACATGCAGATCGGCTCGTTTTCGTTGGGCCCGACCACAGCCGGTCCGCGACAAACAATCCAGCGCGACCTCTTCGCCCGCTGGGACAGCAGCACGCTCTACCGCGTGAATCACACGCTTCGTTTCGGAGGAGCCTTCCACCACATCCTCCAGGGCGATTATTTTCCACTCGGCTCGAATGGCCCGTCAGTAACGAGTTCCAACGGCCTGGCCACGATTACGGCCGTCAACGACAATCCTGCTCTCCTGCCCCTCTATCCGGGCGATCCGCGCGGCGCGGCAGATTATCCGCTCAACTATCCCGTCGGCACCTTCACAATTTACAACGGCCTGGGAAATTTCAGCGAGAACTCGGGCTTCAACCGGAACACGGGCGGGCACTCTGACTATCGCTTCGAAGGCTACGCCGCCGACACCTTCAATGCAATTCCGAACGTGAATGTCACCGTCGGCGTGAACTATGTGTTCGACACTGGGCGCACCGATAGCGATCTTGCCGCCATTCCGCAGCTCAATCAGTTTGCTCTCAACCCGCCGACCGGTGCATACATTCCGCCACTAGTTGCCGGGAGTATTCTCCGCCCCCTCAAGAACTTCGCGCCGCAAGCCGGCGTGGCTTGGGACCCGGGACACAACGGGCGCACCGTGGTCCGCGCCAGCGGCGGGATGTTCTTCGACAACTTCCTGCTTCAGAATACATATCAGGACCGCATCAACCGCCTGGCAAACGGGCAATACAACCGCAGTCTGACGCTTTGCCCGACAGGGTCCGTACTTTTCCCGGATGGCTCGGTTGTCAGCTCCGTCAATGGAGTCGATATCGCGTCGGGGATCTGCGGACAGCCGATCGGGAACGTTTCAGGCCTGATCCAACAGTTAGAGTCAAATTTCCTTACCACACAGTCCGGACTCGCCAACAACGCTCCCAACGTTTACTCGCTGCAAAACAGCCTGGCCGATTTTGGCGGGATGTTAGCCCCAGGCTTCAAGACGCCGCGCGTCGTCCACATGAGCGCCGGCATCGAGCGCCAGATGGGCGAGCGCAGCGTGTTCTCCGTCGACTACGTGCGCGAGCTCGGTACCCAGTTCCCGCTCGGCATTGACACCAATCACGTCGGCGATTACACCCTCCTGAACAACGGCGACAATCTCGATATCACGCAGAATACCTATGCGGCTGAGCTGTCGGCAATCAACAATACTCTGTTGGTCGCGTCCGCTCCTTGCACACCGGCCACCTTCGCCGGCCCCGGCCCGAACGGTTCCCAGGCAGCCGTGGATTGTTACATGAGCAACGTGCCCACCGCCAGCATCGTAGATTTCGCCCGCCAGGGACTCGATTCCTCGAACGCGTTTTGCGGTCCTTTCCCATGCTCGGCTCTGGGCAAGATCGACAAGACTACGGGAAAGCCAATGCAGGCTTCGTTCGGCGGCGCAAATCCAGCTGTGGGTTCGAACATCATGTACTTCCCGAGCGGGCGCTCGCAGTACCAGGCCATTCACTTCGCCTATCACACGACCAGCGCGGTGAATCCCCTGCGCCGCGTACAGAAGATTGACGTGGGCATCTCCTACACTCTGTCGCGCTATCGCAGCAACATTGCCGAGCCCAGCGGCGCCGGCGGAGATTATTCCATCCTCAACGTCGCCGAAGATTACCTCCGCCCCCACCTTGGACATTTCGGATCCTCCGGTTTGGATCGCACGCACCAGATTGTTATTAGTCCGACCGTCGAGATGCCTCACGGGCCACGTCTTTCCATCATCACGCTGCTAGGATCGCCCCTTCCGTTGACCGTGTCCGTCCCCCAACTGAACGGCGGCGGTGTGCCCGGAGAGATCTTCCGCAGCGATCTCAGCGGCGACGGCACCGTGGGCGACATTCTGAACGGCACTTACATTGGCAGCACCGGAAAATATTCGCCCACCAACGTGGACAAGGCCATCGCCTCCTACAACCAGAGCCAGGGCGGCAATCTGACGCCCGCGGGCGTTGCCCTGGCCAGTGCCTCGCTGTTCACACCCGACCAACTGCGTAGACTGGGGGCCGTGGCCCCGTACATCTCATCGTGCCCCCCACCGTCGCCCGCCTGTGGTTTGCCCGGACGCTGGGCCGCCGAAAACTGGTTCAAGACCGTCGATCTCCGCCTCAGTTGGCCTTTTGCCCTTGGAGAGCGAGCCAAAATTGAGCCCACCTTTACCATCTTTAATGCGTTCAACCTCGCCAACTACGGGGGCCCGGGAGCGCAACTGAGTGGCATACTCGATGGTTCGCCAGGCACTTCCCTGAACAACTCGACGGTGCCCGGATACTGCGGCAGTTCCACCAGTTTCTGTACCTCGCGGCTTGACCGCGTCTTGCCCGGCTCCGGAACCTACGCCAACGGCGCTCCCCGGCAAATGCAGTTTGGAGTGCGCGTTACCTTCTGATCCCCCAGGCCTACGAGAGAGCGGATGCGCTCGGGATCTGGACGTGCCGCTAACTGAACTGTGACGGTTTCGCCCGAACGACAAAAAAGCGCCACGCCGCACAGTGGCAGCGTGGCGCGACGAGGAGGCGATACCACCTACCCTTGAACGTTCAGGGAACTGCCCTGGGTTTGTGATTGCGTGCTCGAACCTGCTCCAAACAGATTGAGAACGATGTTTTCGCTGTTGTTTGCCTGCGCGAGATTGATCGTAACCTGCTCCCCCGTGTTTCCACTCTGGTCCTAGGTTTGACCGACCTCGACTGTCAGTTGGTTTGAAGAGCCGCTCGCTCCGCCGAAATTGATCTGGACTTCTTCCGGTGAACCTGTGCTTGTGGGCGCGGGCAGATTCACTACGAGTTCCGAGCCGTTGGAGCTTTGCGGCGTCGATGAATCCGTGCCTCCAATATTGATTACGATCTCGGAGACGCTNNCGTTGGGCCTGAATTCCCGCTGCCGCCAGTCGCAGTTTGTGTCGGGAATCCACCGCCCTGGCCGCCCGTGCCGCTTTGCCCGCCGAACGTGCTCTCCAGCGTGGCATAAGCCTGTTGTGCGCTCGTCAGGCTCCCGGACTGCAAGGCCTGCCCGATGGCCTGCAAGTCCTGCGCACGGTCCGAACGCCGGAACGCCCCGCCACCTGCGAACGGCCCTTGCTGTCCAAGCGTGACCAGGTTTTGGTAGTCCTGTTGCGCGGTGGTCAAATCGCCCGACGAGAGCGCCTGCCCAAGCTTTTGCAGGTCGGTCTTGCGCGCGGAGCGGAAATCCTGAAGCTGCTGGTAGATCGACTCCGCGCCCGATGTGCTGGACGGTCCGGGAGTCGAACCGATGCTCAAACCGCCGCCCGAACCGCTGCCTGAACTGCCGGTCGAAGCGCTGCTCGCACCGGCGGTCGAAGCGCTGCTCAGGTTCACGGTGTAGGCTAGCGAACCCGGTCCAGTGGTCTTTTGGGCCTGCCCAAAAGTCTGTTGCAATTTTGCAAATGCGGTCTGCGCGCTGGCCAGATCTCCCGACGTTAAAGCCTGCCCGATGGCCTGAAAGTCACTAGCACGGTTGGCGCCTTGGAACGGCTGGGTGCTGCCAAACGGACCACTCTGCCCCAGCGAAACCAGCTGGCTATACGCCTGTTGGGCCGCCTTCAAGTCGCCCGATTTCAGAGCCGAACCGAGCGCCTGCAGGTCGGATTGCCGAGTTTGATAGAAAGTCTGAAGTTCCTGGTAGATCGAAGAACTGGAAATAGCTGAGGTTGACATTGGGATTCTCCCCGACCTTGCCGAGCAGGCCCCTAAGAAGGACCCATTCGTGGTCACGTTGAGAATCATCGGCGCTTGTCAAACCGACTTTAGAGGGAGTTCGTCGGTTCCCAACGTGCGGCAACCCGCGGGCGATAACCTGCGGAAATCTGGCGCGCCCGGAGAGNNAGAGATTCGAACTCCCGACCTACAGCTCCGGAGGCTGCCGCTCTATCCAGCTGAGCTACGGGCGCGCACTCAACTGCTTGAGTTTACAACCTTCACGCTCGCCCATCAAACCTGCCCGCGTTAATCAGATCGCTGAAAACCTCGATTTTGGTCTTGGTTTTGGGTGGCGCAGCGGTTNNCGGCTTTAGCCGCTGAGGCAGCGACGCGGCGTGCAGTCGAGTTCTTCAGCAAACTGTAAAGTCGAGCTTCTCGATCGTTGACTTCAGCACATCCGCCGACTTGCGCAGTTGCTCTTTCTCTGTTGCGTCCAATGGCACCCGCAAGACGCGCGCCACACCACCCGAATTTATGACCGTCGGCAGACTGAAGCACAAATCGCGAATGCCGCAATATTCGTCGATCCACGTGGATACCGAAAGCACCGTGTTCTGGTTGCGCAGTATTGCCGCTGTGATTTGGATCAACCCGGCCGCGACCGCATAGTATGTGGCGCCCTTGCGCTCGATAATGTGGTAGGCCGCATCCCGCGTCCGCTCGTAGATATTATGCATATTCGCCGAGCTGATTGGTTCGCCCTCGAGCCCACCGAACTCCTCGAGTTTCATCCCCGCTATATTCGCCAGCGACCACACGGGCACCTCGCTGTCTCCGTGTTCGCCAATGATGAAGGCGTGCACGCTGCGTGCATCGATTTTGAAGTGTTCGCTCAGCAGGTATCGAAAACGCGCCGTATCAAGAATCGTTCCCGACCCGATCACACGGTTTGCCGGAAACCCGGAGAGTTTCAAAGCGGCGTAGGTAAGTACATCCACCGGATTTGTGGCTACCAGCAGGATACCCGCAGGATTGTGCCGCACAATCTGGGGAACAATGTGCCGCCAGATCTCGCCATTGCGCGCCGCGATATCCAGTCTGGTCTCGCCCGGTTTTTGTCCCGCCCCCGCGGCAATCACGGTGATTGCCGCCCCTGCGCAATCCGAAAAATCGCCAGCCCAGATGCGCGTGGGATGGGCAAAAGGCACAGCATGATTCAGGTCCATCGCCTCGCCTTCAGCCTTGGCGCGGTTCGCATCGATCAATACGATTTCCGAACACAGCCGATTCAGCAGCAGTGCAAAGGCATACGTGGCGCCTACGTTACCCACGCCCACCACAGCGACGCGAACGCCGCTCGGATTCGATTCCGGCTCGTTGGATGCCATAACCGTGAGCTCACCCCAATCAAAACATTTTAGTGGAATCAAAGTCCGCAAAAACTGGGCAGTGGGTCATCTCTGACCCACTACCAAAAACTGCCCGCAAACTCGCTAGCCGCCCCGCGAATCAGCCTGCGCGCGGCACTGGTTCCGGCCAGCGTCCAGAACTCGCCATGATTGGTCCGAAAGCGCCTCGGTCGAGAGTCATAACCCTCCCTCCTCATCGAGCCAACTAATTGTGGAATTGTATTCCCCGAGTCGCGATTGAGAGCAGGCGGCGGTAGGCAAGCAACACGCCAGCAGCCGTTCACTTTCCAGAACCGCTCTTCCTGATAGCCGAGGCGGCAGCAGGCCATTGCGCTGGTCGTGCCGCTTGCCGCAGTTGGGGCAGGGGATAAAGCTCCGCAAATTTCTCAGCCGTTGACCGCAGCCTCCAACGAGCGTGTAGCGCCGGCGCCCTCGCCGGCGGTTGCGCGCCCACCTTGCCCGCGCGTCACTTCCTTAGCCTTCTTCCACCGCCGCCATCGAGCTCTTCTTCCGCTTATTCGACTGCAGAACTTTCTTCCGCAGCCGCAGCGACTTCGGCGTCACCTCGACAAACTCGTCGTCCGCAATGAATTCAATTGCCTGTTCCAGGTTAAGCTGCCGGAAAGGCACCAGCCGGATCGCTTCATCCGCCGTCGAGGCCCGCATATTGGTCAGCTTCTTTTCGCGAACCGCATTCACATCCAGGTCCGTGTCCTTGGCGTTTTCACCGATGACCATGCCCTCGTAAAGCTCCACGCCCGGGCCGACGAAAAGCTCGCCGCGCTCCTGCAATCCCCAAAGCGCGTAGGCCGTTGAAAGACCCGCCCGGTCGGCAATCAGCGCGCCGGTCAGCCGATGCGGAATCTCCCCCTGCCATTCTGTGTAGCCATCGGACAGCGCATTCATCACAATCGTGCCGCGCGTGTCCGTAAGCAACTGGCTGCGCAGCCCAATCAGGCCGCGACTGGGCACCCGGAACTCGATACGCACCCGCCCATAGCCGTGATTATGCATGTTGGCCACTTCGCCCTTGCGCGAGCCAAGCTGTTCCATCACCACGCCGATGAACTCCTCGGGCACGTCCACGGTGAGATGCTCCACCGGCTCCATCAGCTTGCCGTCAATTCGCTTGGTCACGATCTCGGGCTTCCCCACCATCAGCTCGTAACCTTCGCGCCGCATCATCTCGATCAGGATGGAAAGCTGCAACTCTCCGCGTCCGAGAACCTTGAATGAATCGGTCGTGCCCGTGTCTTCCACCCGCAGCGACACATTGGTCAGCAATTCCTTCTCTAGCCGCTCACGCAGGTTGCGCGAAGTTACATACGCGCCATCCTTGCCCGCGAATGGAGACGTATTGATCGTAAACAGCATCGCGATCGTCGGTTCGTCAATCGCGATATGCGCCAACGGTGCGGGATTCTCGACATCGGTAATCGTCTCGCCAATGGTGATTCCCTCAACCCCAGCGACTGCGACGATGTCCCCCAATTCCGTCTCGGTGATATCAGTTCGCTTCAAGCCGGAAAATGAAAATAACTTCGTAATCCTGGTCTTGTGCAGCGTGCCGTCCAGCTTGACGATCGCCACGTCTTCGCCGGTAAACATCTTGCCGTTGAACACCCGCGCAATCGCCAGCCGCCCCAGATAATCGCTGTAGTCGAGATTGGCAACAAGAATCTGCAGCGGTCCCGATGCATCGCCCTGCGGCGGCGGGATCGTCTTCAGAATCGCATCGAACAGCGGACGCAGATTCTCGCCGCCCTTCATATCGGTCGAAGCCGTGCCCGTCTTGGCGTTCGTGTATAGCACGGGAAAATCGAGCTGCTCCTCTTTGGCGTCGAGATCAATGAACAGATCGTAGATCTCGTTCAGCACTTCCTGCGAGCGGGCATCGGCGCGGTCGATCTTATTGATCACAACAATCGGCGGCAGGTGCGCTTCAAGCGCTTTCCCCAGCACGTAGCGCGTTTGCGGCAGCGGGCCTTCACTCGCGTCCACCAGCAGCATCACGCCATCCACCATTTTGAGCGCGCGCTCCACCTCTCCGCCGAAGTCGGAGTGCCCCGGCGTATCCACAATGTTGATCTTGACGTCGTGATAAAAAATGGCCGTGTTCTTGGCCAGAATCGTGATCCCGCGCTCGCGTTCCAACTCGTTCGAGTCCATGACGCGTTCTGCCACGGCCTCATTGGCGCGGAAAGTGCCGCTCTGGCGGAGCATGGCGTCCACCAGCGTCGTTTTGCCGTGGTCCACATGAGCGATGATGGCGATGTTGCGNNTGTTGCGAATACTCAAACTCAAAAAGGATCCTTCCTGAATTACGGTCTACTACCACTTTACTATGTTGGAAATGAGATGAGGAGCTGTTGGCCGGAAGTTCGGAAATTACTCATGAATCGCCCGGTCTCGAAATAACGATCCTTGCTCACTTCAAAGTCCCTGCCACGTCCTTTACAATCGTGGGTCGACGAACGTACGCCGGCCGAAATCGTATCCGATGGCTCCTTCGATTGTTCATCTCCAGGCAAACTGACGAACGCGACC
>PLHN01000399.1 GCA_003139975.1 Acidobacteriaceae bacterium | reverse complement strand
TCGCCTTCGGCTGGCGCGGCATTGCGATTCCGGCGGCGCAGCTTCTTCTGCACTTTCACGGTTCGGACGGCCGAGTTCAGCTGGATCTGGTCGTGGAACCGGTTGTAATAGACCTCGGAGAGATCCTCAACAAAGTCGCGTGCCCAGGGCCGGCAATAGCGGCGCGAAGGATCGAGGCCATGTTCGATTCGTAGCGTCTCGCTTTCTTCAATGGGAACCAGCTCGTGCGTGGCTTTCAACTCTTCCAGTTGTTCCTCATCCACGATGCGAGGGAGCTGAAGGCGGTCGATTTCTTCGTTCTGGCGCAACAGCGAATCGTGGGATGGCCGGAACAGCGGGTTCCAAAGAATGCGCCGCACGTGGCGCAGCGGGTGATGTGGGTGGTGGTGAGGGTTGACGTTATGGAGCCCGAAGGCGGTGCCGCGTGCGCCAGCTAAAAAGCCAATCAGGGCGCACATCATCAGCAACCGTGTTTTGATTCCTAGCCCTTGGGTCATGGGGAAAATCCACTTGGCCTCGGGGAAATCCCCGATATTCCAAGAGGAGTGGCAATTGTAACCCACACTTGAACTATTGCGTGAAGCAATCGCCATGATTGATGTGACGACGGAGTGTTACTAGTAAGTAATAGTTACCAAAGCGAGCTCCCGAGAACCCTGAGGTCCGGTCTCACGTCTACTTCTTGAACAAGTCTACGATTGCCTGCTTCATGACCTGCCCGCCCACCTCCGCAATGGACTTGGTCAGGGGTATGTCCTTGGGGCAGATTTCCACGCAGTTTTGGGCGTAGCCACATTCCTGGATTCCGCCGTCTCCCATCAAAGCCGTAAGGCGTTCGCGCTTCAGGGCCGCGCCGGTAGGGTGCGTGTTGAATAGGCGCACCTGCGAAATGGTGGCTGCGCCGACGAAGCCGGTGCCATCGGTGAATTGGGGGCAGGCTTCCATGCAGCAGCAGCAGGAGATGCAGCGCGAGAGCGGATAGGATGCTTCCTGATCCTCGGCCGACTGGCGCGGGCCGGAGCCGAGGTCATAGGTACCATCGACCGGTACCCACGCTTTGACTTTCTTCAAATTCTCGAAAATCACGCTGCGGTCGACGGCCAGGTCGCGCACCACGGGGAACTTCGATAACGGCTCGAGCTTGATCGGCTGATCGAGATGGTCGATCAGCGCCGAGCAGGCCATCTTGGCTTTGCCATTGATCAGCATGGCGCAGGACCCGCACACCTCTTCCAGACAATTCGAGTCGTAGGTGATGGGCGTGGTCTTCTTGCAGTCGTGCGTTTCGGGCTTCGCCGCGATATCCATGAGCGCCGAGATGACGTTCATGTTCGGCCGGTAGGGAACCCGGAACTCTTCCCACGTCGCCGGAGCGTCGGGGTTAAGTTGGCGTTTGATCTTGAAAGTTACGGTTTTGCTGTTATTAGCCATTAGCTTCTAGCCTTTAGCTCCTAGCTTTTTCAAAACAAAAAAGCTCAAAAAAATCGGATCAATCATCCGTCCATTCAAAAGACGTTGCTTCAAAAGACTCACGGAGGACATTCTCAAAGGTCTGGCGGGTCCGCGCCCAACCCTCGGCAATTTCTTCAGGAGTGGCTGGATGCCTCTGAAGAGTATTGGTCCATGTTAGACCATTACACTTCGTATAACGTGGTTGGCGGTTCGCATCCAGCATTAGAGTCACCGTGAATCCAGCGAACTTGACGCGCAACACCGCACCGCGAGGCTTTCCGCGTCCGGCTTTCTCACAAGAGAAGCCTTCTGCGCTTAATCGCTCAGCTATTCCGTCGCAGATTCGTATGTCCCGAGTATGGCTTCTCTTTTCCAAATGATCTTCGGGATCAAGCGGCAGCGAGAATTTGAAGTGCTTGCTCCGGGTGCCCTGTCCGACTAGAGCCTTAACCGAGATTGGCGTCTCATCGCTCAAACCGAGATTTAAGAACTGCATCATTCGCTCAATACTGCCCAGCTAGAGGCATAACCATTTCCCAAAACGAAAACGCATGACAACAAAAGCCACCGGGAAGGGCACGAGTTCTACTCGTGCCAGTTTAGGCTCTAAGAGAGATAGCGGCTTCCAGCCGCTGAGGTAACTCTTGAGGCCTTCACGACTCTTCTCTCCTCCCGGAACCTATTTCGTTACGTTCAGAACCTGGAATTACAGACGACTGTTCCAAGTCGAAAACAACGCGCGATTACTTCTCAACACTATCTTCCACTACCGCCGCGAAGGCCGTTATCTCTTGCACGTCTTCGTCGTCATGCCTGATCACGTTCATCTTTTGTTCACGCCCGCTCAGGACGTCACTCTTGAACGTTGCGCGCAACTAATCAAAGGCGCCTATTCACACGAACTCGGAACGCTGATCGGACGAAATTTCGAAATCTGGCAACGCGGGTTTACAGATCATCGAATTCGCGACACGCAGGATTTCGTTCATCATCAAAACTACATCCATCAGAATCCGGTTGTTGCCCGCCTCGTTCGTACCGCCTCCGAGTATCGCTATTCCTCTGCATACCCCGGATTCAAACTAGATCCCTGGCCCCCAGCGGCTAAAGCCACTTCTATTGCCGCCTCCGCAACCGGCACGAGTAAAACTCGTGCCCTTCCCGGTTCCTGATCCTCTAGAGATCGGGAAGGGCACGACTTCGAGTCGTGCCAGACCGGAGTCTCCGACAAAAGGGCTTCAGCCCCTGAGGGCCAACACCGCCTAAAAGCACCTACAAAGCTGCCTCAATACTTCCTCGGGCGCGGCGGAATCAACTGCGCGTCCACTGGCTCAAATTCAAACTTCGGCTCATCCGCATCCGGAGCGAACGACGCCTTCGTCGTCTTCATCCAGTTCACATCGTCGCGTTCGGGGAAATCTGGCTTGTAATGCGAGCCGCGCGATTCGTCGCGCATCCCTGCGCCCTGTGCGATCACGCGCGAAAGCTGGAGCATGTTGTAGAGCTGCCGCGCAAACGCCACCGTCGTGTTCGCCCACTGCGTCCTATCGCTCAGGTTGATGTTGTGCATGCGGTGCAACAGCTCCACCACCTTGGCGTCGGCGGCCTGGCATCCCTTGTTATAGCGGATAACCGTGCATTCCTTGGTCATCACGTCGCCCAGTTCGCGCCAAATCGTAAACGGATTCTCGCTGCCATCGGCCTTCATCAGCCCATCGTTGATTTCCTGCTGACGCTTTCGCTCGGCTTCGAAATGGCCGTTCGAGGGCGCGGCTTGCAGGTTCTTCGCATACTCGACCGTGGCCGGACCGGAGATAAAGCCTGCGTAGATACACGAGAGCAGCGAGTTTGCGCCCAGCCGGTTGGCGCCATGGTATTGGTAATCGGCCTCGCCAGCGGCGTAGATTCCGGGAATGTTCGTGGCTTGCTTGTAATCGACCCAGAGTCCGCCCATGGT
>PLHN01000309.1 GCA_003139975.1 Acidobacteriaceae bacterium | reverse complement strand
AAAAGGCGCAAGGGTGGGGCAGCTAGCAGTTCCGCCAACCCCGCCTACGAGAAAACGAAGTTGCCGAGGAAGAGAAGGCTGCGTAGCCTATGATGGTTGTGAGCCGCCAGCTCTCAGCGGAGTTCCGCGCAACGTTATGGCGATTTAGGGGCTCATTATGCGGAGATTCACCGGAGTCACGACGTTCCTCNNCAATATTGGCATTCAGTGTCATGCACAAGCCACCAAAGTCAATGCTGACGATTTGATGGACATTGTGGTCGACATGAAAAGGGCTGCGGCAGCCGCCGACAAACTTGCGTCGGACGGTTCAAAATATTGTCGCTGGGGCTCCGCTGCGCTCGACGCATCCGACTTGAACTTTGCCGTCTCCCGATTCCTCTTGAATCATGGGTCGATTGTTCCTGAAGACATTTCGGCGTCAAAGATGTGGCACGTCGATTCCGTAGCCGGTGACCTCATCAATCACCTGGAGATGGGGCTGCAAGAGTGCAATATTGGAGTCCAAGTCAGTCGTGACGCTCGCGACGTAGCCGTCGCGGGCAAGCCTGTGCTGTTGCGGTTTATCGACGCTAGGCACAGGTTCGCCCGCCTAGCTTATGAACAGACGGCGTGGCAGGAGAGAAAACACGCCATGCCCGGCGATGCCGACGGAAATTTGCTCGTCCCAGCGGTTGATGCAAGTGAGCTTCTTGGCGCGTCGCTGGAGGTCAGGGAAGCATGGGAAAGTGCGAACAAAGTGATACTTAAGGCAGCCACGACTAAGGAATGCTCTCACTTCGATTCCTCAGGCCTCGCAGACGAGCCTGTTGAGCTGAACAAAGTCATTGACCGGCTGTCTCGTCTCACGGGCACTGACAGCTACATCCTCCCTGCGGCTGACATTTGGTTGGTAGCTATAACGGCTGAAGATCAGAAGTTCGCGGTGTTGATTCCACTTGAGGCTTGCGCCGTTTATTCGCTGGATAAAAAGAAAGCAGAGAAGGTGAGGCGCTTGACTCATATCATCGCCTGAGGGCGGCTCTAGCCAAATTCAATGCAATGGCGCTCAGGCAGACGGAATGGGAAGAACAGGTCCTCCAGAAGAAGGCGATCATTCAGGAGCAATGAGGGCAATATGGCGGGGCTGCCGACAAAATCTCTCCTACAAATGCCGCAGCCAATGCTTGAGGCCCTGGACCAGGCACCGGGGGCAACGGGTGCGGGTATATGAGCTTATACAAATACGTGCCTCCTGAAAGACTCGATGTCCTTCGAAACCTGAGCATTCGTTTTACCCAACCCGCAGCGCAGAACGACCCTTTCGAGTTTCGACCGCTCGTAGTGCGCTTCAGACGACCAGGGGTCGCGGGCCAGGAATTACTTGAGCAATGGGATAAGAAGTTCCCTGAGACCGTAGACCAGCTCGATTCTGAAAGCCAAGTCAGGCTCAAAGGATTCATGCGAAAATTCCCGGGCGCTGTCGCCGCTGTCAGGGAGTTGCGGCTGTGCCAGGCAGACAGGCAGACCGATCCAGCCACCGGGGAAGGGATCTTTCAGGAACTGAATCGGCAAGTCGGAATACTTTCCCTTAGCGAAATCCCAGACAGCTTTCTCCTTTGGTGCCGGTACGCCTCCGGCCAGAGTGGCTTTGTGTACGAGTTTGATGACAAACACCCGTGGTTCTGGGCAAAGACAGAAGCGAAGGATGACATTCATGAACTCCGAAAAGTTAACTACGTCGACGTGCCGTCTTCGTCGTATCTGTCGGAGCTTGCCGCATCCGAAGTTCTCTACAGCAAGCGCAGGAACTGGGAACATGAGCGGGAGTGGCGAATCATACGGCCATTCGTTGAGAGCTCTGAGCGCGCTGGTGAAGACTTATACCTTTTCAAAGTGCCACCGGCGGCGCTGACGGCTGTCATCGTCGGGAGTTCAGCAACTCAAGACTCCATTCAGGGGCTCGTGCAGGTAATTGCAAGTAACCCGGATCTGGCACACCTCCGGGTCGGGTGCGCGCACTATATTCCGCCCGATTGCGTGGTTGAAATAGAATACTGGCCCGGATCCGTGGCCCAAATCCGGACAGAGTTGCGCTTGGCCTAGAACGCGAAGTGGTGCAACGCTTTCACAAGAATCGGTTCTAACTGAGAACCGAGAACTGACAACTGAAAACTAGCTTCAGTCGCCCGCGGCTTCGACTGCGGGGAGGTCTTCCGCGGCGGGGCGATGGTGAATCTTGGCGCTTGTTACTAAGACCACCGAAGCCACGATGATCGCGCTGCCGATTGCTATGTAGCGGTCGATGCGTTCGTGGAGAACGAGCCATCCTAGAAAAACGGCGACTACGGGATTGACGTAGGCGTAAGTTGAGACCTTCGAGGTGGGAACGTGCTGCAAGAGCCAGATGTAGGCGGTGTAGCCGATCCAGGATCCGCAGACTATTAGATAGAAGATTGCACCTAGGCCGCGCGCGGTCCAGACGACGGGCATGTTGCGTTCGAAGGCGAGAGCGAAGGCCAGGTTGGAGAGGCCGGCGAAAACGACTTGCCAGGCTGTGGCGCTGAAAGCGTCGCCGGAGCTGGTCTTCCATTTTTTTGAGAGCACGGAACCTAGCGCCCAACTGAAGGAGCCTCCCTGGAGGGCGAGGGACCACCAGAATTCGCGGCGGCCGAAGGCAGTGTGCTGGAAGAGAGTGGGCCAGATGAGGACGACTACGCCGAAAATTCCGATGATGAGGCCGATTTTGCCGCGGCGGGAAATGTGATGGTCGCCGAGTAACAGACTGTCGAGGACGAGGAACCAGAGCGGGCTGACCGCAACCAGGAGCGCGGCGAGGCCGGTCGGGACGATTTGCTCGGCGTAGGAGAGAGTGAGATTGCCTCCCATGAGCAGCAGGATTCCGACGGCCGCGCAGTGGGCGAGTTGGCGTGAGGAGAAACGGACTTGGCGTCCGGTGACGGCGCAGTAGGCCAGCATGGCGAGACCGGCGACGAGGAAGCGTGCGGCGCACATTTTGGCGGGTGGAATCTGTTCGACCGCTATGCCGATGCCTAAGTAAGTCGAACCCCAGAAAACGTAGACCAGGCCAAAGGCTAGGATGATCTTCCATTGGCTGGTGGACGAAGTGGTCATAGGAGTGGGCGCGGGAAAACTCAGGATAGCAGAGGGGAGAGGTCATCCGGGCTTACTTAACGGAGGACATGCCCATTCCGCTGAGAATTTTGTTCGCGGCTTCAGTGCCGGAGCGGACGCAGTCTGGAACGCCGATGCCGTTGAAGCCATTGCCGGCGAGGGCCAGGCCGGGGAGCCTGGTGCGCAGGGCTTCGATGCGCTGGAGGCGTTCGAGATGGCCTACGGAATACTGGGCCATGGCGGCGCGCCATTTGTAGACGCGGGTGAAGAGGGGTTGGGCGTCCAGAGCGATGATGTCGCGGAGTTCGTTGCGGACGATGGTTAGGATCTGATCTTCGGTGGAGTCGAGGATTTGTTCGTCGCGTGCTCCGCCGAGGAAGCAGCGGACTATGGCGCGATTTTCGGGGGCGCGGTGGGGGAATTTATTGTGGACGAAGGTGGCGGCCAGCATGCGGCGTCCGGCGCTGCGCGGGACGAGGAATCCGAAACCGGGAGGGAGGGAGCGGCGGACTTTTTCGTCGTAGCCGAGCGTGACGGTGACCGAAGAGCTGTAGTTGATGGCGGCTAGTTCGGCGGCTAGATTGGCGTCGGCGGATTCGAGCACGGCGGCGGCGGCGCGGGCGGGGGCGGCGACGATGACGGCATCGAAATGATCGGGCGTTTTTTCGGCAGGCTGGTATCCGGCGGAGACGGTCCAGCCGTTGTTTTGCGGGATCAGAGATTGCACGGGCGTGGATGTGCGGAGGGTCGCGGGATCGAGGCGGGCTACGAGGGCGTCGACCATTTGCTGCATGCCTTCTTTGAGCGAGGTGAATAGCGGGCGGGGCGGGGCTTTTGTAGCGGTCGCCATTTTCTTTCGGGCGGCCAACATGGCGCGGCCCAGGCTGCCGTGTTTGGATTCCATGTCGGCGAAGCGCGGGAGCACGGCGCGCACGCTGAGGTCGGTCGCTTCGCCTCCATAGACGCCGGAGAGGAGCGGATCGGCGAGCAGGTCAACCATCTCCGATCCGTAGTGACGCTCGACCATCTGGGCCACGGTTTCGTCGGCTTCGGCCTTATGAGGAGGATGGAACCACTCGGCGGCCATGCGCATTTTGGTGCGAAGCGAGAAAAGCGGCGAGAGCACCGTCGGCAGAATCTTGGTCGGCACCATGAACATGAGGCCGTCGGGCATGACGACGAGCTTGTTCTTGACCACGATATAGGTTTTGCGGTCGGCGTCGTTCGAGCCGATGAGTTGGTCGCCCAGTCCGATTTTGCGGCAGAGGTCGGCGGCCCAGGGTTTTTCGGTGAGGAAGGAATCGGGACCGGCTTCCATGAGGCACCCGTCTTCTTTAATGCGGTCGGTGACCATGACTCCGCCGAGGCGCGGAGCGGCTTCGAAGAGAACGTAGTCGATCTTTGAGTCGGACGTTGTTCCGGATTGCGCGCCGGACTGGCGTTTTTCTTCAAGCGTGAACGCGGCCGAGAGGCCGGAGATTCCGCCGCCGATGATGGCGATACGTGGCATAAAGAAGCTGCGAGCTACAAGCCTTGAGCTACGAGCTTAGGCTTTCGATCCTAACGCCGACTATTTAGTTTTGCTGCGGAAAAACCGTGAAAAAAAGCCCCGGGCTCCCTCTAAGCTCTCCTTCGCTGTCTGTATCTTGGCCAAGATCTCTTCGGGTGTGCCGATCGTATCGACGGTCGCTCCCCGCTGTGCCAATTGTTGAGCGTACTCCTCGAATGCCTGTTGCAGCGTGACCTTGTTCTCAGTCTTTTCGAAGCCGACTACCTTGCCTTTCTTGATAAGAACTTTCAAGCCTTGACCGGCAGCATCCCAAAACATGTATTCGTCATTCTCGATGTCGATTGCTTCCAAGTGGTACAGAATCCTATCGAAGCCTTCAACCCGTATGACCTCGCCGTCGTCAAGACAGACATAGAGCGGGAACAGAGTTTTATCATCCATCGCGCAATCCTAAGTACGATAGTAGGCGCCCGAAATGTCCTCGCCACTAAGTGCTCATTGTTCCCACACGCCTACGAACCAAGTCCACAAGTGCCGCAGTCAACGTCTTCGATCCGTTCAGCGATTCGGCTCGCCATAGGCGCAGGCCTTCTTTTTCTGCGAACTGCTTGAAGAAGATGTCGATGTCGTAGAGCACTTCTACGTGATCGCAGAGGAAGCCTACGGGGTGAATGAACACTCCGCGGTGGCCTTTGGCTTTGAGGC
>PLHN01000337.1 GCA_003139975.1 Acidobacteriaceae bacterium | reverse complement strand
GCCTTCAGGCGGTCCAGACCCTCTCACGTCTCAATCGCACCTATCCCGGCAAGGATCGCACTTTCGTCCTCGACTTTCAAAATACGATTGAGGATATGCAGAATGCATTCCGTCCCTTCTTCGAAGTGACGGCGCTGGAGGCCAATTCCGATCCGAACCAGATCTACGAGCTGGAGGCTCGGCTGAAAACCTTTGGCATACTTGACCAGGGCGAGATCGACCGCTTTGCTGAGACGTTTTACAAGGGCGCTCTCGACACGCATGACCGCATCCGCCTTGAAGGTCTCGTGCGACAAGCCGTAGCTCGTTTTGAGCAGGAAGATGACCCAGGCCGACAGGAGGAATTTCGACAGCTCGTGAAGAGCTATATGCGCTTCTACAGCTTTGTGGCTCAGGTAGTCCGTTTGAGCGATACCGGACTTGAAAAGCTCTACTCGTATGCCGCGTGGCTCTCGCGGCTTCTGCCCAACCGGCAGATTCCGCCGGACATTGACATCACCGAAGACATGCTCCGGCTCCAGGCCTTTAGGGTAGACCAGAAAGAACATGGCTCCGCCTCACTCAGCCCAGGCGATAGAGCGGTCTTAAAGCCGATCAGCGAGTTCGGGGCGAAGCCTTATACCGAAGACGAGGAGAGGTCTCTTTCGGAGATCATAAAGGCATTTAATGACCGCCACGGCACGCAGTTTTCACGCGATGACTTCATTCGATTCGAGCAAGTGAACCGGACGATCATTGATGAAGATATGGCTGAGATGTTGCGCAATAATCCTCCTGATGTTGTTTATGCCGCCTTTTCCCAAGCTTTCTTTAAGGGCGCAATCGACCTCTTTCAACGCGACAATGAAATGAAGAATATTGTCCTTACGGATTCGCAAGTGCGTGAGCAAGCAATCCGGCATTTCTTCAATCGCGCGCTTCGAGAAGTGCGAGAAACTCCCGGCTAGTCGGCCTTCACAGGCGGAGGCGTTCCTAACTTAGCAATGCCTGGACGACAAGAAACGAATAAACTGCTTGATTCGCTAATCAGCGGATAATAATACTGGGGAAATCATGAAAACATTTGGGACTCTTATATCGGAAGCACGGCGGGCCAAGGGCTTGAGCCAGAAGGATCTCGCCTTGAAAGTTAAGAAGGAGGACGGGCAGGCTATTTCTGCGCAGTACCTCAATGACATCGAACATGACCGACGCAATCCACCCTCGGAATTCCTCATAGACCAGATTGCCGAGGCTACGGGCTTATCCAAGGATCTTTTGTGTCTTGCAGCCGGAACAATTCCAACGGATCTTAAGAAAATAGCGACAGCTCAGCCAGAGAGGATGGAGCAAGCTTTCAAAGCCTTCCGAAGGGCGGTTAAGGAGGCAAAATAGTTATGAAGTGGGTACGCGATAAAACGGGACGATTTCCCCAACGGCCGCACTATTTGCCCGGCGAGTTAGATGACGAGTGCGAGCGCATAATTCGCGCGTTCTTGAACAAAAAGTATGGCAAGGTTGAATTTCCGGTCAAAACCGACGACCTGACCGTCTTGATCGAGGAAAAGGCGGACCTGGACTCATACGCCGATCTCTCAGGCGAACCTGGGGAGGTTGAAGGCGTCACCGAATTTGTCCCTGGCAAACGGCCAGTCGTCAAAATCTCCGAGGCGCTTAACTCACCTCACATGGAAAACCGCCTGAGAACGACACTCACCCATGAATACGGACACGTCCATTTCCATCAATTCATGTTTTCGGATGCTCAGGCGNNATCTTCACTGCTGTTTCCCTGTCCGGAGAAAAGCCACACCAACAAATGCCACCGCGACAATATGATCGGATCTTCTGAGAAAGATTGGATGGAATGGCAGGCAGGCTACGCATGCGGAGCAATTCTCATGCCCGCCGGCGCTCTCATGGAAACGGTTAAGCGTTTTCGCGAAGATCAGAAAATCCCCTACGCAAATCTGGCGCTTGACTCCGAGTACGGCCGGCAACTGATAACCCAGGTCACCGTAGTGTTTCAAACATCCAGGGATGCCGCGCGAGTGCGCCTTTTAAAAAAGGGCATTCTGGCCGAGACCGGGGCCCGACAGACTGCAGAATTATTTTGACGCGGCCCTTTTTTTCCTTTACAACTACCCAAATCAGCGGATTGTGGTATGATGTAAATGGCTCTGCATTCATAGCGAGCCGGAAAGGGTAGGAGACATGCCAGACGTTAAAGTCACCTGTATCACCAAACCGCATCCGCAGAGTCTACACGAGCACATTACGCACCTGGGCAATCCCCAGGCGGGATGGAAATGGACCCGCGAGGATGTCATTCGCAGCATCGAGGCCGGCACCAACACTTTCTTTGTCCAAGATCCGTACAACGGAAAGCGCTCCGAGGTCGGCGTCGTTCGTCCCGCCGGTCGCGCGCCTTACGTCCGGACACATGCCGACGGCGACTGGAACGATAACCTGCTTTCGCTCAATCAGTGTGGTCTGTAACCAACGGAGATAACAATGGAAAACAGCAAGCATGAAGTTCGCATACACATCGACCAGACGCCCTACGAGTCGCCGGAGCCGACAACGGGGGAGGCTCTCTACAAGCTTGGCAACGTCCAGCCGGGCTATGACCTGTTCCGCGAGGTGAAGGGAGACAAGGAAGACCCGGTGGTCGAAAACGACGACGAGGCGATCCACCTGCGCGAGGACGAGCACTTTCACAGCGGCCCCGCGCAGCCCCGCAAATTTACCATCATCGTCAACGGCCAGAAGAAAGTGGTAACAACCAGGACGGTGACGTTCGACGAAATCGTCAAGCTGGCCTTCCCCAATCCGCCCTCGGGCGCCAACATTCTCTACACGGTTTCCTACGAGGACGGCCCGCGCAAGAATCCGCAGGGTTCGCTCAAGGAAGGACAAAGCGTCAAGGTCAAGAACGGGATGATTTTCAATGTCACAGCGACCGATAAATCGTAGCCGTGATCTGAAGGCACTGCGCGATGACGGGTACGATCTGGAAGTCCGCTCCGGCTGCCTGCTGGTGAAGGACGTGCCCTACGTGAATTCGCAGAAGCAGGTCAGGCGCGGAATTCTGGTCATCAAGCTGGTGCTTGCGGACGATGAGACGGGCAAGCCAGACACGCACGTCGCTTATTTCTCCGGCGAGTTTCCATGCAACGAAGACGGCACCGCCATCGAAAAAATACGAGCGGGAAGCGGCGTGCAGTCGATCGCCGAGGGAGTGACGATTGAGCATACATTTTCCGCAAAGCCCAAACCCGATGACTCCTACCCAAATTACCACGCGCAGGTAACAACCTATGTCGCCATTTTGTCGGGCCCAGCCCAGAGAATCGACCCCAAGTGGACAGCTAAGTCCTATCCGCTTGTCGTTCCTGATGCCGACGATGACGAGCCATTCAACTATATCGACACGGCTTCCAGCAGAGCTGGAATAGTGGCGGCCACCAAGAAGCTCGCGCTCGGCAAGATTGCAATCGTCGGCCTGGGTGGAACCGGCTCTTACGTGCTGGATTTAGTGGCAAAGACGCCCGTCAGGCAGATTCATCTTTATGACGGCGATACGTTCCTCCAGCACAACGCGTTCCGTTCGCCTTCCGCGCCCTCGGGCGACGAACTCAGAGCCAGGCAGCCCAAGACAACGTATTTCAAGAATCTCTACGGAAAAATGCACCGTGGCATCGTCGATAAGCCTGTCTATCTGGGCGCCGGCAACGTGGAAGAGCTAAGGGGAATGGATTTCGTTTTTGTCTGCCTGGACAAAAACGGGCCCAAGAAATTGATCGTCGAGAAGCTCGAAGAATTTAACGTTCCGTTCACCGACGTTGGCATGGGCATCCAGATGGACGGCGACTCCCTCGGCGGCATTTTGAGAGTCACTACCAGCACAGCACAGCAGCGTGATCATTTCCGCGGGAGAGTGAGCTTCGAGAATGCTCCTGGCGATGATGACTACAATCGCAACATCCAGATTGCGGATCTCAACGCACTAAACGCCGTTCTCGCTGTCATCAAGTGGAAGAAGCTGTTCGGCTTCTACCGCGACCTCAAATCCGAGCACCATACTCAGTTCAGCATTGACACCAACTTGCTCATCAACGAGGATCGGCCGCAATGACGCCGGACATCGCCCTGAAGCATGAATTTGTGGAGTTCATTCCTGAAGAGCTGGAGCAGGGGACGGTCTACGTGTCGATGCGCTTCGCAACGGCGTCCCATCTCTGCGTCTGCGGATGCGGCAACAAGGTTGTGACCCCGATACGTCCCACGGACTGGATTCTCATTTTCGACGGAAAGACTGTTTCGCTCGAGCCGTCGATTGGCAACTGGAGTTTTCCGTGCCAGTCGCATTACTACATCCGGAAAAACCGCGTTAAATGGGCCCCGAAGTGGTCGCGCGACCAGATCGAGCGCGGACGCCTCCACGACAGCCATGCCAAGGAAGGTTATTTTGGCCAGGAGATTCGAGCCGAAGTTGGCGCGGATAAGCCCCAACTCACCAAACCAAAACGCAGCTGGCGGAAAGCGATCAAAACCTTGTGGTCGTAAAGACTTCTGCATGTCAAGTCCGACTATGAGAAGGAATCAAAGCATCGCCAATGGCCGATGACATTCAGATTTACTGCAATTGTATGGAGCGCGTGCGCCGGCATGTGCACATTGCGGATCAGGTATTTGCGGGAAAGATTGACACTCATGATCGCAACCTCAATGCCGAACTGATTTTCCTGCACTTCCGTAAGGCTCTGGAAGAACTTGCGTTCGCATCCCTGTCTGCCAATCGTGAAAAATATTCGGCAGCTCGTGCCGGATTCGCGACCGAATGGAACGCTCGCCGTATGCTTGGCTTTGTGGAGAAGGTTAATCCGAACTTTTACCCGATCCCGCTAAAGCCTCCACAGGAGACCGCGCCGGGGCACAAGTTCTTCGATCGAATCTCGGATGGATTTCTCACAAAAGACGATTTCGTGACCCTGTATGACGGAAGCGCCGAGGTGCTTCATTGCAGGAACCCTTACGCACCTGGAGATCCGACCATCAACGTCAAATACACCGTTGATGAATGGTCTCGGCGTATCAAATTCTTGCTAAGCTGGCACTTTGTTCAGATCGTCGATGTGCAGGGTCTGTGGGTCATTCAGGTTCCCGATGAAGGGCCGGTGCGCGGATTTTTCGGGGCCGCGGATGGTCCTTTTGCTGTCGAGTCTCCGGTCTCTTAACGGGTGCGCTTATTCGCGGCGTCCTCGGGCTGCCACACCCCAGCCAGAATTTTCCGCCTCGTTCCGAATGCCCTTTGGCTCCTACTTCAGTACGTGATAATCCGGTTTATCGAGCAGCATGACTGTTAGACTTTTCTCGGCGCACGGCTGGCTAGCTAGCTGGCGAATTGTGTAACTGCCGCCACTGTGGTAAACGTGCCACATGAAGTTTTCGATTCTTCATATTTCGGATTTGCACCGCGATCTCACTAACGAGCTGGGAAACGCGCCGTTATTGGAATCTTTAGTCCGGGATATTGAGCAGCGTTACCCAAAGAATGATCCGCCAATCTCGAAGCCTTCGCTCTGTATTGTGAGCGGGGATCTTGTCTATGGAGCAAAAGCCGGTTCTTCCAACTTCGCAGTAGAACTTACCCGACAATACAATCAGGCAAACGAAATCCTTGTGGGTATCGCTGATCGGCTCTTCGAGGGCGACCGCGGCCGGATTATCCTTGTGCCTGGAAATCACGACGTTTCATATAACCAGGTTCTCAATGCGTCTCAGGAGATCGCGATTCCGTCTTCCGCCGCCGAGCGCGACACGCTCGTAGCGGAACTCTTCAAGCACAAATCGAAGCTGTNNGTCCTGGGGGAGCCTAAGTTTCAGGCGGATTACGGACGATACGAAATACGCGGAACGGCTCCAGGATTTCGCTCTCGCGTATAACACTTTTTACCAGGGAAAGCGAACCTTCTCTCTAGAACCCGGTCTTCAATATGACATCTTCGACTTCCCACATCTCGATTTTACCGTCGTTGGCCTCAGCAGCTGCAATGAGAACGATCCGCTCAACCGGACGGCATCCATCCACCCGGATGCACTCGCGGGAGCGACTACAGATTTACGTCATGCGAAATATGCCGGCAGACTGATAGGCGCAGTATGGCACCACAGCCTCTCCGGCGTGCCGACACAAAATGACTACATGGACTCGGAGGTTTTATTGCATTTGGCGGACGCCGGTGTATCACTGGGATTTCATGGGCATCAGCACCGTGCCCAATGCATCGAAGAACGTCACCAAATTGCTGGCGACGGCCGGAAGATTGTTGTCGTCAGCGCCAGCACATTATGTGCTGGGCCAAGCCAACTCAGCCCAGGGCAGCCGCGTGGATACAACGTCGTAGAGATCGATGCAGAACAGACCAAATGCCGGGTACATCAACGCCGGATGCACAACAACGACTTCACCTATCCCATTTGGGCACCTGCCTATTTCATCGAGACAAACGAACCGTTCTTGGACTTGGGAATCGATCGTCCACTCCGACCTAGACCTCCCCATCTTGACGCGGCCTTCAAGGTTGAAACCGCCGAACAACTGCTTGGTGAGGGAAAGTGGAAGGAAGTCGTCGAGCTTCTTGCCGGTATTCCGCCGGATTCCGTCGGCAGGCCTCTTCTTGCAAAAGCATTGTCCGAAAACGGCGATTCTGCCAAAACGATTGAATTGCTGTGGCCGCCTGTAAATCCGTCAGAAGCGGTACAGATCGGTGACGCAATCTTGCAAGACGGAAATTCACAGCAAGCTGCTCAGTTTCTCGCCCTCAAAATTGTGTCAGGGGGCACTGACGCAAGTGTGCTCGAAATAGCGCGGCGTGTGCGAGAGAGGCGGGCAAAATGAGCGACAACACGGGTATTGTCTTTCAGGTAGAAACGGACAAGATCCTCAACATCATCACGAGCGAGATTTATGACTCGCCGCTGGCTTTACTAAGGGAAAACCTGCAAAACGCTTACGACGCCATACGTATGCGCTTAGTTCCTAATGGTAAGCCGCTTTCCGAAGGCCGGATAGATGTAACAATCTCAGGCACTTCCTTGGCCATCACGGACAATGGAGTCGGCATGAATGAAACAGTCTTGACGGACAATTTCTGGAAAGCTGGTTCCTCAGGAAAACGCTCGGAAGAGGCAAGGCGGGCAGGGGTAGTTGGCACTTTCGGCATCGGCGCGATGGCCAACTTCGGCGTAAGCAGCGAAGTCACGGTTCGGACCCGCGCCGTTGGCAGTGACGAAACACTAATCAGCACCGCGGAGCGGGCTAGGCTCAAGATCGCCGAGAAGTGCATTTCGCTCGATCGCGTCAAAGACGATTCCCCTGTGGGCACGACCGTCACTGTCCAGCTCCTTGCGTCAAAGGTAATAAGTGTGGAGCAGGCCCGCAAGTATCTTGAGCCCTATGTGGGACTGCTGCCTGTGCCGGTCTATCTCAACGGTCAAAACATCAGTGGCCAAGATCCAGTATCGCGTCTTCCCCTGACGGGCCGCACCTTTGCATCGCAAGGATCGTCCGTCAGCCTCGCCGACGGATCTGCAGGGGCCGACTTCAATATTCGGCTCGATCAGAATGGCCAAGTTTTGGTTACCGTCACAAACGTGAAGCTCGGAGGGGTTCCTGTAGAAGGAAGTCTGGTGCTTCTGCAAAACGGCGGTCAACTTATGGGACTGCGGTCCTATTTCGGTCTAGCCCCTGTGCCATGCTCGACTGCCTATCAATTTGGCGGTTACGCGAATTTGGCATTTCTTCAACCCACTGCTGGGCGTGAGGCAGTAAGCCGAGACAGCATCGATCAGGTCGCGCGCATCCTCAATCTTGCCGATCGTGCCGCGTCAGAATGTTTGGCGAACCAACCAACGTCGGACACGAACACCTCTTTCATGCAATGGGTGGTGTCACACGGGCGCTACAATCTCGCCAAGAATATTAAAGTGCGAGTCAAACCCGATGACGATGATGTGTCACTGGGCGAACTAAAGTCTCGGATCGGTTCACGTACGGCTCATTTTTATATCGGTTCGGACCAGCAGATTATTCAGACATTCTCTGGCCAAGGGGCATGTCTCCTTCTTGTCGCACAAGGCAATCCACGCCGGGCGATTCAGCTTCAGTGGCTTCAACAACTAGGTATTCAGCAAGTACCGGATTCGCCCAGAATTCTGCGCACGTACAAAGGGTCTGAGCTTAGCGTCAGTGAAGGCTCCATTGTTGTACGCGTGGCCTCCATTCTGCGCGATGACTATCTCGTGCCCGACGTGGAAATTCTTCTCTCTGATATTTCACATGGAGTTGCTGTCCTGCCACTTCAAAGCGATGGCCGCCTTGTCGTTCATCTGGCGAAGTCAAGCCCTATATTGCAGCCTCTTGCACAGGTCTATCAGGATGATTATCAGTTCTTTCCATCATTCATGAAAGACTTTGTACGGAATCAGGTGTATCCACGCGTCCAGCAGTATGTGCCGTCGTCCACACGGCAAGGGGTTGATGCTCTTCGCAAGATTCTTGAGCGCAACCGTGAGCTCTACCGGTACGAAGAGACCGACACAGGGGAGCTCGAAACCATGCTGCGTGACATGCTTCCGTCGGCAACGATGGTGGAAGTCCTGCAACGGGCGCAGTCCACCATGCACGTCCAGACCCAGCGGGTAACCCAAGCGCAAGTTGGGACTGTTGAGAACGAAATTCCTGACGTTGCAAAATCACAGGAAACCCAGCCAACCGAGCAGCAATCAGAATACTCTCCGCGCCCCCCGATTCTCCGTGACGAAATAACCTCTGACATGAAAATTCTCGTTGCGGAAACCAAATACCCACAGCTGAATAACTTCTCGTTGTTTCTCGGTATGTCCGATCGCCTTATGCGCGAATACGCCGACTTTTTCAGAACACCGCACACCACCCGGATTCTGTGGGGCGGGCACCGCGTTATCTATATCTTTTCTGAACCGACCGGGCGACTCAGCCTTTACTATGATGTCGAGCTCCGTGAGCCATTAGCTGACTCGGTTGCCGGCGGAGCCTTGTTCCCGACTACCACAATTATCACGAAGAAACGCATATTTGCTCCTGTTCCGGACCCGTTGGTTGACGCTTTCAGGATCACGACGGGGCCACGCGAATTCTATGTTCGTTTCGACTTACTTGTGGCGAATGAGTGATCTCGCGCAGGATGAGCCTACGGATCTTAGATCCCCTCAGTATTTAACATGAAATGTCGGGCTGTCCTCAGGCTTGCTCTTGCGCCGGTCGTAGAGGCGGGTAGTGGAGACATTGGCGTGCCCGAGCCATTCCTGGACCTTGGCAATAAACACGGTGGGGGACTTCGGGGCACTTTTGCCTTCCGCGCTATCGTTTATCGTATAACTTTAATTATGGAAAATCGGGCAGGTTAAGTTCCTGTTAGGGATATACATTTTAGTAACAGGATGAGCTACAGCATCCCGCCGCGAAAGTGGAAATTGCTGGCCTTTGACATGCGCTTCCGCTCCTTCGTGGCTTCCTTAGCCCTTTCACCAGCTATTCTTTTTTCGCGCTCCAGGATTTCCGCATCTGTCAGGTCGGAATATTCGTAGATGCTTTTGTCCAAAGTAGCCTCTCAAAAGCCGAGCTGTGCTTGCTGCTGATAACAGAATTTATCGGAAATCACAACTCGAAAGGAGCTTTGAGAACACGCACAATGCCGTTACACTGACTGGGAAAAACCCACCAATCCACCAAAGAGACGATGACAAAAAGTGCTCAAGGGACGAAAGAAGCAAAAGCTGTGTTGGACGCGAAGCTTCGCACCGTCCTGCATGAGGCCCGCGCGGCCGGAATCGCGGCGGCAAGGGATTTTGTCAAACGTACCGAGATCGCTGCGGATGGCTTCGTTAGCGACACCTTCGGCCGA
>PLHN01000092.1:9603-10483 GCA_003139975.1 Acidobacteriaceae bacterium | reverse complement strand
CGGCAGAAGTGCTGAAGATTTCCGCTCAAAGCGGCATGCGTGATTGGAAGATGGCTAGGGCTTGGCTTATGGCCGAGCTAGCGCATTGAAGATGTCAACCTGCTTATCGTGCCTCACGCATGTTCAAATTGCCAACTCCTGGTTTGTCGGCAAACCGGAAGCTATCCATAAACGGGCTTGGGGCAGATCAACGGCGATGTCCTCGAAAAGGACTTGTGGCCGCGAATGATTACCCCATTGTCCGTCAAATCAAGGGGCCTTCTCTGTTGCGCTATTTGCCTGTGACACCAGAGTAAGGAGGGTCGGCGACGGCGCGCAGATATGCCACCACCGCCTTGATCTCGGCCATGGTCAGCGTGCTTCGATACGCGGGCGTTTGCGACGACTTCCCCAGGGCGGCGCCGCCGTCGGCGATGATTTTGATCAGGTCGACGTCCGACATCGGGTTGAATGTGTTTCCATCCGTGAACTGATGAGGAGCGGGCGGGGCCAGGTTGTCAAAATTGGAGACTCTCTCGGAAGTTGACTCGGGATCGTGACAGACGGCGCAATATTTCTCACTCACTTCTTTGCCGAGCTTTTCCTGGTAGCCGAGCGCAATCTCCCGCGAGGTCACGGTCACCGAGCCTCCGCCGGACTTCGGTGTCTCGGCGAGAACCTGGTAGCTGCCGGGAATGCCACCGAGGTGCACCACCACACTTACCTGGCCGCTCGAATCGGAGAGAGCATTCGGCGGAGCAAAAGTGACGCCCACGGAGCGGAATGACACCAGCGCCCCCGCTACGGGATTTCCGTCTGCGCCGTTCACCTGGACAACCAGGGGGTCGGACAGTTTCGATCCGACCGCGGCGATCTGCTTTCCGCCGCTGACTTCTACGAT
>PLHN01000092.1:0-9566 GCA_003139975.1 Acidobacteriaceae bacterium | reverse complement strand
CATCCGGCAGGTTGGGATTCGGCATCAGCGTGCCCGGACTAAGCGCATTCGGATTCTTCAGCCACCTGTAAATCCACACAGGTGTAAGCCGGTCTCCCGCGTCCGCGAGCGCTGGGCCTACGTAGCCCTTGTCCTTTTTGTAGTCGGCAATGTGGCACGACTGGCATGCGTACTTGGTGTAGAAAAGTTCCCTGCCTCGGGCCGCGGCATCGGCATTCAAGGCGCTCGCCTGCAGTGCCTGCGAATCGAATCCAGACCCCTGATAGGCCGAAAGCATGTAATCGGACAAGATCTTAATCTCGGCATCGCTCAAGTTGAACTTCGGCATTCTGCGAATCAGCATGGGGCGTAGGGTGTTCGGATTGTTCATGAAATCCAACAGCCATGTGCGCTGCACGGCGCTTCCCTCAAAGGTAAGGTCGGGAGCCATGTCTCCGCCGTTACCATTGATCGTGTGGCAACTCTGACAGCGCAGGTCCTCCATCAACCTGCCGGCGTCTCCACCCGGGTGGTACTTAGCGTGCGATGTGACCCGCACCAGTTCCGGGGGCATGGTCACAGCGCGATCCGTCTGCGCCAGTAATGCTGTCGTCAGACTCTCGACCTGTGCGTCAGTGAGGCTGAAAGTTGGCATCTTCAACGCCGCGCCAAATGCACGTGGATCGTGAATCTTCCCCGCGATGTAGTCGGGCAGCGTTTCCGGCATGCCGCGAATAAAGCCAACCTGGAACAGCGGCTTGCTGCCAATCCGCGAAAGATCCGGCGCAAAGCTCTCCGGCGGATTCACTCCGTTGACGCGGTGACAGGCGGTGCACCCATAGTCGGCGACGAGTTTCTTTCCGCGCGCAATGCTTTGTGCGTCTGGCTCGGGCAGATGAACGTTGGCCAGAAAATCGTCGTCCTTCTTGCTCAGCAGGAAACTGGACAATAGAGCAACCTGTTTCTCGTCGTAGCGGTAACGCGGCATGCGCGTTTTTGGATCGTATCCCTGCGGAGCCTGCAGCCACCGGCGCAGCCAGTCGGGTTTCACCTTGCTGCCGACGCGCGTCAACTCCGGTGCGAGATCCCCGCCGACCAGATTTCCTGCGGCGTTTTGGATGGCGTGGCACGAGGAACAAAACAAAGTGCCATATAAACTCGTTCCGGCCTGCACCGCCTCGTCACCCGTCGCGGGAGCGACGCTCTTCATTTCCTTGTGGGAGTTTTCAGAAGCCGTGCTCTGCGCTATTAAGAAGGATGCAATGTCGGCGGCTTCCTGGTCGCTGAACCGGTAGTTCGGCATCGTGGCCGAAGCAGCGTAGGCTTGCGGATTCTTGATCCACGCGAAAATCCACTCCCGCGTCGTCTTCTCCGCGACGTGCTCAAGCGAGGGCGGCTCATCGACCGGCGCGATAAGCGTTCCATCGGGCTGAGTGATGGCATGACAGTGCGCGCAACCGTAGCGTGCCAGCAAGCGGCGTCCCTGGTTGAGCCGCGGCGTCCCTTCCAGCACATCCATGTGGCACTGTCCGCAGGATGACTCCGTATACCGGGCGGGCAGAATCGGTTGCTCCCACGCCTTGGTGCTGTAGTGCGCTTCTTCGACGGTGGTCGCTGCCCCCTGACCGTGATGGCAGACGACACAACCGAATTCGGTGAGCGAGTGCGGCATGGGAGGATGCGGCCGAAAGAGCTCCTGACGCACGTCGGCCAGACTCGGTTCCTGCAAGGCCACGTGGCAGGTGGAGCAGCGATCCACCACGTGCTGCTCGGGAATCCATATCTGATGAATGCCGCTTTGGAAGCGCTTCTCAAGACGAGCTGCATCCGGACGGCTGCGGATAAACTGCACATAGAGCCGTTGATAGTGGCGCCACTGGCTGAAGAGATCTTTGGTAGGAGCAATGGACGAAACTAGCGCTAACAGAACGCTTATCGACGCAAAGCGGCGCGGCGCTGTGCCCACGAAAAACCGCGCGCCGCTAGCCAATTGATTTCCCAGACTCACTCAGCCCCTCCAGGGCCACACCCACGCCCAGCTCGGACCGCGGAATAACGTGCCTATGCTGGTCAGCACGACCGCTTCCAGCAGGAACAACGTCATGATCCAGAACGAAAGCGATTTGGAACTCAGCCAGATCCGGAAACCGCGGGCCGGCTGGCCAGCCAACTCCGTCGTCAGCAGCAGAAGAATCACAACCACCAAAGCGGGAACCAGGGCATCCCAGGCATGCACGCGCACGAGCAGCACGCTCAGCGCGAGAATAAAAACGGCCGCGATGACCATCCGGATCGGCTTGCGGCGCAACCATTGATTCGCATCGTGGGTGGTGACGTTGTCGAAGAACGGAGAAAAAGGAATGATGAATAGGCCACTCACGATAAGGACCGGAAGGATAATTCCCGCCACGAAGGGCGGGAAGTAGTGCAGCAACTCCTGCAGTCCGGTAAAGTACCATGGCGCCTTCGCGGGATTGGGAGTGTGCAGAGGATTGGCGAGTTCCTCGAGCGGCGCCTTCCACAGCAGACCCATCACGAACAACACCACCGTTAGCGTTTCGATGCCGATGACTTCGCGAAACAGTAATTCGCCGTAGGAAAGCGTCTTTTCCTGTTCCACCTTGATCGGCGAGTCAGCCATCGCCAGCGCACTGTGCTCGGGGATGATGGGGTTTCCGCCTTTGTCGAGATCGTACATTCCGCCGTCTTCGTGCAATCGCCACAGGTGAATCGCGATCAGCACGATGACGAGGAGCGGAAACATCATGGTGTGCAAAACGTAGAAGCGCAGCAGCGCGTTCGCGTTCACCGTGTGTCCGCCGAGCAAGTAGAAACGCAGGGAGGCGCCCACGACCGGAATCGAGGAAATAATGTTCGCTCCCACCGTAGTGCCCCAGTAAGACAGCTGATCCCAAGGCAACAGATAGCCCGTGTAACTCAACAGCAGGGTGGCCAGCAGCAGGAACACACCCACGATCCAGTTCAGTTCGCGCGGCGGTTTGTAGCCCTTGCGATAAAACACCTTGGCCATGTGCATGAAGACAAGAATGACCATGGCATGCGCCGACCAGCGGTGCAGGCTGCGCAACATGTAGCCGGAGGAGACCACGAACTCCAGGTCCTTCATGTCGGCATAACCCTGCGGAATGGAAGGATGGTAGTAGAGCATCAACAGCAAGCCGGTGGTGACCTGGATCGTGAAGCAGCCCAGGGTCAAAGCGCCGAGATACCAGGTCACGCGAAACCCAAGCTGCGATTCAAACGCCCGCGCCGACATCATGCGCTGGAAGTCTTCGCGCCAGCGGACGATCGCGTGCCAGGGGTGGTGGAGCGGAGCGCCCTCTGGGATGCCGATTAGCCTAGCCATGCGTCTCAGCCTGGACGTACTCGGAATGTGGAGGCAAGGTGGTCGACCGGTCCACGACGAGATAGCCATCGTCGCCGAGCCACATTTTCAGCCACGGCAAAGGAGCGGGAGCCGGGCCGGCAATGGTAGCGCCGTCGCGCCGGAACGTGCTGCCGTGGCAGGGACACGCAATCACGCCCGCATCCGCCTTCCAGGTCGAGAGGCAGCCGAGGTGGGTGCACACCGCGCTCAAGGCATAGAAACCTTCGGCAGCGCGCACTACAAAAACGCCGAAGCGGGGATCAAGCGTAACCGAGCCGACCGTGTAGCGCTCGGGCCGGCCTACGCTGACGATCGGAGAGGGCTCGTAGAGCACGTTGGGCGACAGATAACGGAATCCGAACACGCACGCGCCAAGCCCCGCCACGCCAAGCGATGTTGCGCCAATCTTGACGAATTGGCGGCGATCCAAAGCGGCACCGTTGGCATGGTCCGGGTTTTGCTTGTGGTCCTCTGGCATGGGCGCTTCAAAAGAACGGAAGACCCGATGGTCGGTGAGAAGTGAACAATCGCGCAGTGTCAACGATCACACAGGCGTGTGATATGTCGGCAATACGTCGTTGCACTTCGTGAACATTCGAAAGCGTCGAGCTTCCCGTGGTTGCCAGTCCCAGGCACCAGTCCTCCGGCACTAACCGGTCACAGAATTTCTTCCTAGCTTTGGAACTTCTTGAAATCGTGAAGCAAACCCTTGAGGCAGTGAAATAGCCTCGGCGTGTCCGCTAGAGCGGGGAGATCATCGGTGCTGCGGAAGTAATGCAAGGCACCTCAGAGCCTCTGCTGGCGCTCCAGAAACGGGCTTGGGGGAGATCTCCTCGAAGAGGACTTCTGGCCCGCGTCGCTGAAAGTTTGTCCCGGGGCATAACTTCCGGGTAGCCCGTTACACAACCATTGAGGCGTGCTCGTGCGAAGTGGTGGTTTCAACCGTTCGTTTTTGAGCCGTACGAGAAACCAATTTGTTTTCTCGAGGCACGCATTGGCTGCCGATTCTCCAGAGATACATGGCTGCGTAAGCGCGCCACGGCCTCCAGGTTTCGGCGCGTTGCTCCAGATCGCGAGAAGTCCCTAGAGCCATGGCACGCAGAAGTCCGAGGTCGCTGGAGGGAAAAGCATCAGGTTCCCCGAGCGCTCGCATCGCCACATACTGTGCGGTCCACTTCCCAATGCCGGGAACTTCACACAGCCGGTTCAGAAATGCGTCAGAATCCACCACTCCCTCAAAGTTGATTTCACCACCGCAAACCGCGCGAGCGAGAGACCGAATCGTTTCGGCTCGCGCCCCAGTCAGGCCGATGTCTCCCAGCCTCGCATCCGCCAGGACCTCCGGTGGAGGAAAAAGGTGTGTGAGTCCACTGACCCCGCAAAACGGCTTCCCGAAACTGCTTACCATCCGCCCCGCCAAGGCGGTCGCGCCCTTGACGGTAATCTGCTGTCCGAGAATTGCACGCACCGCAAGTTCGAAACCATTCCAGGAGCCTGGCACCCGCAACCCCGGATCAGCCTCAACGCTGCTAGCTAACACCGGATCGCTTCTCAGACTTTGCACGATGCCCGCCCAATCCGCCCCCAGGTCAAACATCTTGCGGATACGTTCAATAATGAAGAAGAGCGAGTGGGGATCGCCGAATTCAATCCGCGCCATTAGTGCATCGCGCCCTTCGTTGAAGGAAATCTCAAAATATCCGTCGGAGCCGTTCAAGGAAATGCTCCGCCGGTAGCTTCCAGCCTCGACCACTTCGACGCCGGGCGTGGCACGCGCCGCCAGAAACGTCAACATTCCCTCCCAGTGATAAGGCGGCCGGAAATGGAGACGGAAAAGGTATTGATCCTCCGGCTGCATATTCTTCTGTCTCGCCAGGTGCCGGATTTGGGTCGGAGTTCGATGATAGACCTTGCGGATACCGGCGTTGAATCGCCGCACGCAACCGAAGCCGGAAGCAATTGCGATTTGGCCCATGGGCAGCCGGGTTTCGTCGATGAGCTTTTTTGCAAAATGCAGTCGCCGCGTCTGGGCCACCGCCATCGGAGTCGCTCCCAGATGTCGCAGAAACAAGCGGCGCAGATGCCGCGAGCCTACTCCCAGGCGTTCCGCGAGAACTTCCACGCCACCGTCTTCCAACCCACTCTCACCGATCAAACGCAAAGCCCGCGAAACCGTATTTGAAGTTCCCAGCCATGCCGGAGTACCGGGCGAACTCTCTGGCCGGCAACGGAAACAGGGACGAAAGCCCGCCTCGGCAGCCGCCGCAGCGCTCGGATAGTAACGGACGTTGCTCTCGTTACACGTGCGCGCCGGGCAAATCGGACGACAGTAGATCCTGGTACTAAGCACGGCGATAAAAAACTTGCCATCAAATCGGGCGTCCCGCGACAGTCTGGCGCGCGAACATACCTGCCAATCCAAATTCATAGCTTTCTCCAGATTGCGCAACGTTAAATTGCTGGACCGTTGCGACTCCCAATATCGCCCTTATGCTAGTCGACCCTGCACAAGATAGTAGACGTTTTCGGACGGCGATCCCAGGCTGGTAGCCGAGTCCGGGTTCAAGGTCCGCAAATGTCCAGCCTCCGGGATCAGAGTCCGCAGACGTCCAGCCCGCGGGCATCCATTTCGCTATGGTCGAGACCGCACTCGTTTCGTTTGCAAATCAGGCAGCGTTCAAGTGCTTCTCTCACAACCGCCCAGGAGGCAACATGCAACCCAGGACATTGACGTATATCACCGCAGTCGCCCTATTCGCCGCGCTGGCAGTCCCAGTTCGGCTTGCCGCGCAAGCCCAACAGAAAAACACCCAGCCGCCCATGTACTACATCATCAATCTCGGGCAGCCGCTCGGCAGCCTGACCGAACCAGTGGGTATCAACAACACCGGCTGGATCACAGGCGCTAGCGCTCTAACGGGTGCAACGGCCATTCACGCTGTAGCTTGGGTTGGAACACCACTCGACCTCGGTACTCTCGGCGGTCCTAACAGCAGCGTGAATTGGCCCATTCACGCGACTACCGGTGAGATCGTAGGCATATCTGAAAATGGACAAGTGAATCCTTACAATGAAGCTTTCAGCTGCCCAAACTTCTTCCTTGGCGTCCCCGATGGCCTTGTATGCCGTGGGTTCACTTGGCAAAACGGCGTGATGACCGAACTTCCCACCCTCGGTGGACCCGACGGCTATGCTGCCAGCGTCAACAACAAAGGCGAAATCGTCGGCTGGGCGGAGAATACCTTCCATGATCCGACCTGCGTCAGCACTGGCACATTCCCGCAGGTGTTTCAGTTTGAAGCAGTAGTTTGGGGGCCGAAGATCGGCCAGATGACTGAGCTTAAGCCATTTGGAACCGACCCGGATTCGGCGGCCACCGCGATCAATGACAAGGGTCAGGTGGCGGGAATTTCCGGTCTCTGCTCCGTTGCTGTTGGAGGTGCGAGTGCAGAGCACGCTCTACTTTGGGAAAAAGGTCAAACGGTGCCCATCAATCTCGGAAACATCGGAGGGGGCGCCTGGAACACCCCTACCGCCATCAATAATCGGGGTGTTGTCGTCGGCTTTGGTAACACGAGCGGCGATCAAAATGCAGGCTTTTCTCCCGCGGGCTTCATCTGGACCGAGGGGACCGGAATGGTAGAAATTCCTCCCGTCAGCGATGACACCAACAACATCGCCTTCGACATAAACAACAATAACCAGGTCGTGGGTCAGTCTGCCGGTGGTCTTGAGGGCGCAAGGGCGTTCCTCTATGAGGGCGGTACGAGCTACGATCTCAATGCTCTGGCTCTCCCCACTTCGCTCAACTTGGTCCTCGCTCAAGGCATCAACGATAGCGGTGAGATTAGCGGAACCGCGATCGACCAAAATGGCAACCAGGTGGGATTCCTGGGGGTACCCGTGACCAATGGAAGCGGCAGGCTTCCGCTGGAGGCGAAGGTTCCGGCGAAGGCCCAGCTTTCTGCTGAAGAGGTACGCCAGTTGATGCTGAAGCTTCCAGGTCTCCCGGGCTTTTTGTTTAAGGCCACGGGATCAAAATGACCATCTGACGATGACAGTGATCGCCAATACTTTGAATGAGAAGTAGAAGATCGGGAGCCGAGGGCAGAAGGAGGTCTCCTGCCCTCGTTTTCGTCCAGCCAAGATCTGCAAACCGTCCAACCCTTGTTTGGCCAGGAAACCTAACTTGGTTGATATTTGCCATGACGCTTCGTGTTCGCCATTGCGTCGAGTGCCCGAAATGCCTAACTCGATATCTGGTTGGTTTCAGTCCATACCGTAACGGGTCGTACCTGATGCCCCTTGCCACCGGATTCTCGGAAGAATGGACGCTGTACTGTGCCTGCGGCAGGCCACCTATTTCCAGTAGATGGAGTTGGAGCGAGCTGAAGCTATATGCGGTTTCGAATCTAGCTCATGATCGCGGCTATGGCCCACCCGAGGAGGTTATGCCTGTAAACAAGAAGTCGCGTTTTTCGGGTTAAGATTGGCCGGGACCAAGATGGCTTGTCTGAACCAATTCAGCGCAATGTTTTCCTGGTCCCACATTTGTTGGCATCGAGAAGATCATGAATCTAACCTCTGCGTTGTGCTCGCCGCAGAGTTCCAATTTGCTGCTCGCAATCCTGAGGGCCGGACTCACGTGCGGCACGATGGACATTACCGCCGCTCTCGTCGTCTACGGTTATTTCGGGCGTCCGCCGATGCGCCTGCTGCAAGGGATCGCCGCCGGCGTACTGGGGTCGCGGTCCTTCCAAGGCGGGCTTGCAACGGCGATGGTCGGCCTTTTCTGTCATTTTTTCATCGCATTTTCTGCGGCCACTGTCTACCTTACCGCGAGCCGCTGGATCCCTTTCGTTCTGGAGCACGCCGTGATCTCGGGGGCTTTATATGGCGTCGCTGTCTACTTCTTCATGAATCGCATCGTGGTGCCACTGTCCGGTGCAATAAAATATCCGTTCTCTTTACAAATGATGGTCATCGGCGTAGTCATCCACATCTTCTGTATCGGGCTGCCCATCGCCCTCGTGGTACGACGATGCTCAATGCAGTGAAAACGAGTTGGTCTGCGTAACCCGTCGCAGCGGTTTTTATCGACAGGCTAGAAGAGAGAGAGAGAGAGAGAGAGAGAGATGAGGACAATCACGATGAGCCAGATTGCTGGATGGTCGAAGATCGGCATTGTTTATCTTGTTGTTCTTCTCGCCGGAAGTGGCCTGATCGCGGCCCGCGCCGCTTCAGCACAGGGTCCGAAATCGAGCTCCTGTGCGACGCCGGCGTATCGACAGTTTGATTTTTGGGCCGGCGATTGGGATGTGTTTGACGTCGGCAGCCCGATCAAGGTAGCGCATGCTCAAGTTGATCTCATTCTCGATGGCTGCGTCTTACGGGAGGACTACCAAGGCGCTGATGGACACAAAGGTCAGAGTTTCACAATCTATGACGCTGCCAGAAAGGTCTGGCATCAGAGTTGGGTAACCAACCGAGGTCAGATGCTTGTCATCGAGGGGAAAATCGAAAACGGAGAAATGATTCTAACCGGTGAGGACCATGCAACGGGCGCTCTTGTTCGCGGCTGGTGGAAGCCGGTGAACGGAGAAGTTCGTGAGACTGCGGCAACATCGACCGATGCCGGCAAGACATGGAAACCGTGGTTTGATCTCGTGTTCCGTCAAGCTGCGAGTGGAGTGAATGACACAGCCACGTCCGCTGCCGACGATAGAAGCATCGTCACCGGGCTCGACACCCGGTATCAGGTGGCCGTCAAAGAGAATGATGCCGCTGCCATGGACCGCATTCTGGCCGACGATTTTGCCCTGGTGACCGGGTCCGGCAAGATTTATTCGAAAGCTGACTTGCTCGCGGAGGCCCGCAGTGGCCGCGTGCACTACGAACTTCAGGACGATACGGATCAGACCGTGCGCATTTGGGGCGATACCGCCGTGATCACAGCCCGGCTGTCGGAAAAAGGAACAGACGATGGAAAGCCATTCGACAAGATGGTTTGGTTCAGTGACACTTACGTGCGGAGTCCATCAGGCTGGCGATACGTGTTCGGTCAAGCCTCGTTGCCCTTACCCAAAGCTCCCCAGTAAACAAGCAACTGTGCAGCTTTACCGAACCCAATTGTCGCTGGTTCAGAGCCAACTCCCGTGTGGTCGGTAAACCGGAAACTATCCAGAAACGGGCTTCGGGG
>PLHN01000254.1 GCA_003139975.1 Acidobacteriaceae bacterium | reverse complement strand
CGCCGGACTCAGCTTGGACGCTCAACCAGCAGCTTTGACCGACTCCGTGAGGCGGAATGGTTTTATTTCGGGCACGAGGAGATTGTAACGGAGCTACGAGCTTCGAGCCGCGAGCAACGAGCAACCAAGATCGTTCGAAGCTCGCGGCTCGTGGTTCACTTCTGCAATCTGACCTCGTACCTCTAACCTTATTTCACCGCTACCTGCGTCACCTTCAAATCCGGATACGCGTGATTCCATTGCGCGGAAATGTTCTCGAACGTCAGGCGGAAAGACTTGCTTTGACCCGGTTCAAGCGGCGACATGTTGAGATCCACCGCTTCATCGTACGGCCCGCCGGTGCGGAGAACGTGAATCGGCAGCTCTTCGCGCTGGGCAGTTTGGCCCATGTCGTCTTTAAACGTTACTGCGACGATGGCATGGATCACGGTCTGATTGCCGGTGTTGGTAATCGTCCCATCGAGATAGCTGACGGTTGCGCCGACGAAGTTTTGCGCGGCGCTTGTCTTCAGGTCCGAGAACTTGAGGTTGGCAGCATATGCCGGAGGTTCGGCAGGCGGTTTCTGTTCGGATCTGAGGATTAGGACGAGAATGCCAATGAGCATTGCAACGATCGCTAGCCCAATCGCGATCGGCCGCAGGCTTGATTCCTCCGCCTCGGTGGTGGGGTTTGCATTCGGCTGAAGCAGTCCGCCCATGGCGGGATTGTACTACCGGCGATGGCGGTGATAAGCGAAGGGGGCGCAATAGAAGACACCACCATTCCAAGAGTCACCAAACCAGGTCGTAAATTCCATTAGCGTGGGGAAGGCCCTGGAAGAAAATTCTCGGGCCTTAGGCAATTTGACCTAGTACGCCAGAAAGGCTGCGAAGCCACGACGGCGTTTTCAACTACTTGCGAGGAGTGGCCATCGGTCGAACAATTGCTTGGCACTCAAGGTTACGGAGGAGCCTTTCCCCCATGTTCTTCCATGAAGAAGACCCTGTTCAGCATTCGCACTGGATCGCAATTCTCTCCTACGCCGCATCTTTGGCGGTTGGCCTAGCATTTTGGACAGGCATCGTCCGCGGTGTTCAGTATCTCGTGCGCTGAGACATCCAACTCTTCCGCTGCGCGATTACCGGTCGTAGTGCAGCAGCGAGAAGACGTCGTAGTTGGCCAGTTTCTCGCGCCCTTTTAGAAAATCCAATTCCACTACAAACGCCAGTCCAGCGATTTGCCCGCCGAGGTCGGTAGCCAGCTTGGCCGTCGCAACTGCGGTTCCACCGGTTGCCAGCAAGTCGTCCACAATCAAGACCCTTTGGCCTTTCTGGATGGCATCCTTGTGGACTTCGAGCGCGTTCGAGCCGTATTCGAGGTCGTAGCTGATCTTCGCGGTTTCAGCCGGAAGCTTGCCTGGCTTGCGCACCGGGACGAAGCCGGCGTTAAGGCGGTAGGCGAGCGCAGGGCCGAAGATGAAGCCGCGCGCTTCCATGCCGAGAATGAGGTCGATTTCCTTGCCAATGTAGTTGGCCGAGAGCGCATCAATCAGGCGGGCAAAGCCCAGCTTGTCCTTGAGCAGGGTGGTGATGTCGTAGAACAAGATGCCTTTTTTGGGGAAATCGGGGACCTCGCGGATCAGCTTCTTGAGTGCTTCGCAGTCGATTGGGATCGCCTTTGTCATTTGTTTTTAATCCTTTACGGGATGAGTGTCTTTCGTGCCCTTGCCCTGAGAATACGTACGAGTTTACTATAAAGAAAGGTAGAGTCATGGTACAGAAAGCAAGAGACATGAGCCTCAACGTCAAGGACCCAGAGGCCCACCGGCTCGCACAGGCGATCGCCGAGGAAACTGGCGAAACCCTGACCCACGCCGTCACCGAGTCTCTTCGCCAACGTTTAGAACGCCTGCACAAGCAAGATCACGAGACGCTCGCCGCCGATATTCGCGCCATTGCCAAACGGGCTGCCGCCCATATCAAGCGTCCGTATCTGGATCACGCCGACTTTCTCTACGACGAACACGGCCTTCCGAAATGATCCTCGATACTTCGTCTCTCATCGCCATCCTTGCGGATGAGCCGGATAGCGAACTCTACATCAAAGCTGTCAGCCGCGCCCCGCGCTGCCGCATTTCTGCCGGGAATTTTCTTGAACTCTCCACCGTCATTGAAGGTCAATTCGGCGCCGATGTACTGCGGCAATGCGACGCTCTTTTTCGTCGCGTTGGAATCGTGATCGAACCCGTCACCGTCGAGCACGCGCATACCGCGCGACAAGCCTTCCACGATTTCGGCAAAGGACGGCATCCGGCAGGTTTGAATTTCGGCGATTGCTTCGCCTATGCCCTCGCCAAGACCACCGGAGAACCGCTGCTGTTTAAGGGCGATGAATTCAGCAAGACCGATGTTCTCTCCGCTTTGCCGTGAGCGCCATGGGCGCAACCGCACTGGTGAACTGGCTCACGGTTTTAGGTCAAGGTCACCATCCGTCACCCACCGCGAACTTGGAACGAACTGAGTCCGGCAACGGGCTCAGCATCGGAAACTTCTACGTTATCTACGCGCGCGGCACGCGGGCCTTCGCGCAGACGCTGGTGCAAGCCTGTCAGCTGTTCGCGTGTGCCTTGAGCCAGCACCTCGACGGTGCCGTCCGGATTATTGCCGACCCAGCCTGCGATCAGCAGGATGTGAGCCTCGCGCTCGACAAACCAGCGAAAGCCGACGCCCTGAACGCGGCCGCGAACCAGGAAGCGGCGAGCCAGAGCTGGAGATTGATCTTTTGCGGACGCCATCGTTCGATTGCAGAGGTCAGAGGTCAGGTTGCAGAAGTGAAAATCCCATCTCGTAAACTACACGCCAAGAATTCCGGTTCTTACCTCTGCAATCTGACCTCTAACCTCTGACCTTAATCTACGCCCTCGACAAATACGTGCCTTCGGCCGTGTCTACCTTGATTTTTTCGCCTTCGTTGATGAAGGGCGGGACCTGCACAACCAGCCCGGTCTCTGTTTTGGCGGGCTTGGTCACGCTTGACGCAGTCGCGCTCTTCAGGCCGGGCTCGACTTCCACGATGGTCAACACAACGGTCTGCGGCAGCTCGATGCCCAC
>PLHN01000036.1 GCA_003139975.1 Acidobacteriaceae bacterium | reverse complement strand
GTCAGATTGACGTTGCGGGTCGGCATCATGCGCTCTCTGCCTCACGAGTAACGTTCAAAATCAATTTTACCACAATTAGCAAAGATTGCTAATGACGCCAGGGCGGGACCTGGCTACCAGCCTACCGGCTCGCCGGGGCGGAGCGGCCAGATTTCGGTTCCGGTGCCGGCTACCAGCCCGGCCAGTTGGGCGGGCGTGCCGGTCAAAGCGGGGAAAGTGCCGAAGTGCATGGGGATGACTTTCTTGGCCTTCAGCAGACGGCAGGCGAGGGCGGCTTCGACCGGGCTCATGGTGTAGAGATCGCCGATGGGCAGAAAGGCGAGCTCCGGGTGGTAGAGCTGTTCGATGAGCTGCATGTCGGTGAAGACGTTGGTGTCGCCAGCGAAGTAGATAGCGCGGCCGTCGGCGAAGCGCAGCACGTAGCCCGCGGCTTCCCCACCGTAAATGATCTTGTCGCCGTCGAGGATGCCGCAGCTATGCACGGCGTGGGTCATGGTGATGGTAACGTCGCCGACTTTCTGCGAGCCGCCCTTGTTCATCGGCCGGGTAGCCTTGATTCCCTTCGATTCGAGCCAGTGACAGGTCTCGAAGATGCCGACCACATCCGCGGCGAAGCGCGCAGCCAGCGGCACGGCGTCGTGAATGTGATCGAAGTGCCCGTGCGAAATGCAAATGGTATCGATGCGATCGAAGTCGAACCCCGTGGGGAAGGCGGGGTTGCCCTCAGTCCACGGATCGAGTAGAAGCACTTCGCCGGAAGGAAGACGCAGCTGAACGGTGCCATGGCCAAGCCAGGTGATTTGCATGTAATCTCTATCCTCCAGATTATAAATGATTTTATTGCTAATTCCATGTGGCTGTGCAATAGGCGTGCAGTAAACATGCTACACTTGCGGCGTGTTGAGCCTTGAGCGACGCCATACCAAGAAGTGTAATGCAAAGTGGGCCAAGCGCCACCAGCAGAACTCGAAAGACCCGGCCAGACTAGACCCGAAGGAACTGAAAAGATGCGACTGCCCTATTCGTGTTATCGGCGTTGACATCAGGGGAAAACTGCACAGAGAATCCCTGGACACGAAAGACCTAATTGTCGCTGGTGAACGCCTCCGAAAGATGGAGCTTGGCGAACCCCTGATCGCCACTACGCCACAGCTAGCCATTGCGGACGCCTTCGACAACTACACCGGCATTATCCAATCGCAACGAGACGTAAAGGACACCAGCGTCTTTCAGACGTACAACACGGTCAAGAATCATCTCGTTCGCTTTTTCGGAGACTTGGGAATCACGTTGATGGAGCCGGTCAACGACAACCATCTGGACAACCTTGTGATGGGCTGAAAAGACCTTAGGGCGAATACCCGTCACCACTACATCCAAATCGTACAGGACTTTTTTGATGTTGCTGAATCACGTAAATGGATTTCGCACAATCCATCAAAGCAGTTGGTGAGACCAAAGCGGCCAGCCGGGAAATGCACACTGCCGTTTGACCTGGACACGGAAGACCAAAGAATCATTGACGCAATCCCACATTGGGCAGACGGCAAGCAACGGGGCGGTGCTTCACGGTGGTCCCAAACACCAACAAACGCATCAGCCCTACTTTATGTCTTGAGGTACACCGGATTGAGAATCAGCGATGGCTTCGCCTTCGAACCACGTGCGCTGGTGAAACGGGTTATTGAAACTCAGGAAGCCTATTGCTATTACCTACCGAACCAACAGAAGACTGGAGAGCCTGTCTTCATCGTGATTCCACCAGACGTAGCCGAATACGTAATCAGTGCTCCACGCCTAACGGAACCATGCGCCTTTTATGACCCGGAAGGGACCGATTTGAAACCGAAGAAGAGACAAATCGACCACAAGCACCAATGGGGGTCAAGGTTCCGCCAAAACGTCATTCGTTACCTGGAGATTGTCAGCGGCGTTCCCAACATCCACCCGCACAGATTCCGTGACACTTTCGCCGTATACCTCTTGCAACATGGCGTTGACATCCGGGCCGTCTCACGAATGTTGGGGCACACAGATATCGCCACAACGCTCAAGTACTACGAACATTGGGTTAAGGACGATCAGTTGAAGGCGATCCAGACCATGATGGGAACCTGGAAGTCAAACGCCGCAAATGTCATCCGATTTCCAGGAAAGAAGGTAGGCTAATGTTTAGAGTAGCGGGGATCGTCGCCAGACCGTAAGCGGCGTTCCATTCTTGCGACAGCGCTGGCAGTGTACCGTTCAGTCACGTAACGCCGCTTGTACTGGTTTGTAATATTGTTGCCAAGACGTATGATGCCCTTGGTCTCGTTCTTGAACAGATCCTTGATGGTGTCGGGATGTGGCTTCAATCGTGCCCCAACTTCCTCCGGTGTGAAGTACTCTTCGCCAACGGCTTCGAGTTGTGTTTCCGTTGATGGGCCAAATCTCGCCGCATCAATCCTTTGTCGTATTGCTGCTCTCATTCACGTCGTTCGCAAAATCGAACAAATGGAATTTTCCGGCTCATCTCGCAACTCCTTTCAGTTAAACTTTTTCAGCGCCAGAACACTAGCCGGGGCGCTGCATTCCGGGTTGCTGCGTGGGCCGTCCCACAGGCTACGCAGGGGTTGATATTTGGGATGCTGACGATCCTGGTCGTCCAGGTCGCCAGCGATCCGAAAACGTCATACGGCACACTTGAGCCTTCACACAAGTTGATTGCCGATCTTTTCCAATTCAACAGCCAGCCCGTCACCCATCCAGCGGCCAGAACTTTGCCACCCATTGCCTTTCTGCCACAAACCGTAACTCTTCAGCCGTAGAAGCATGGATGCGGACCTGCTTCCCGGCGGTATAACTTGGCGATACTATGCGCCCAGCGCGGGATCGATCTGGACCGCGCCCAATGCGATTCAGCATATCTGCCAGTCCACGGGTCCAGGGGGCGAGTGCGTGGGACCGGACTGGTCGGCAAACGTCGATCTAAAGCCGGCGGATGTGCTGAGCGATGTCGCGGCGTGTAACCTGCGGTCCATAAGCTGGGTGATACCCACGGGCGCCAATTCCGATCATGCGAAGGTCAACGACGGAGGTGGACCGTCGTGGGTGTCCGCGATCGTCAATGCCATCGGAAACAGCAGCACCTGCGACAACAACGCCGGCTACTGGCGGAATACCGCTATCGTGATTGCGTGGGACGATTGGGGAGGCTGGTACGACCATGTGGCACCTCCAATCCGGAACACCAGCCCGCCCCTTAATTCGTATGAGTACGGGTTCCGGGTGCCGTTGATCGTCATTTCTCCGTACGCCAAGGCAGCGACGGTTTCACACCAGCAGAATGACTTTGGCAGCATCCTGAAATTCATCGAGGAGACATTTTCGCTGCCGACAACGATTGGGGAGTCGGTGGGCTTAGAGTACGCCGATTCGTATGCCTTGGGGGATTTATCGGATTTCTTCAACTTCAATCAAACCCCGTTGCCATTTACGGTAATTCCGGCGGTCAAAGACGCGAAGTTCTTCATCGACAGGAAGGAACCGCCGACGCCGCCAGACAACGACTGAGTTGGTGGGGGCATGGGAGAGTTTGCGGTGGTAATCCGTCTTTAGCTCTTTATTGACCTGCTCTAAACGTCTTGCTGGTAGGCTTCGACCGCGGTGTCGATTCCGTCTATGGTGGCGACGGGATTTTCTTCCGAGCCAAGGTCTCCGACCCGGAAGGCCCGTTTGCTAGCCACCACCCATAACAGGCCAAGGCCATAGACCACGGCCGCAATCAGTAACTGAAGCGCCAATTGCGGGTAGCTGTGGGGCTGGAACCAGCGCCGCATGAGGAGCAGCGCGCCTACTAGAGGTGCGGTAATGAGAAGAGGCAGGACGTATGCTTCCCGCAGATAGGTCCGCATGCGGATGCCAAGCTGGCGGCACAAATGCCAGGGCATGAACAAGGTCATGGTGCACGCCAGCGGAATGGCGGTTCCGAGAGCGTCGCCATATATGCCGTAGTACGGGCCATGCCCCGCGCGTTGGAAGTAATGCACGAGCACAATGCTGAGAATCAGATTGACGATTCCCTCCGACAGAGTCACGAACCCCCATGTGCGATGCTTGCTGATGCCGAACAGGACCCGCCCGGAAGCGGCCTGCGCCCACATGAGCGTGGCGGGGAAGATCAGAATGAGGAGGACCGGATAGCTGGTGGCAACGTAGCGTTTTCCCACCCAGACTTCGATGACGGACTTACCCAGAATGACCAGAGTTGCGGTAATGGGGAAACACGTCAAGGCGCAGAAGCGGTTGCCGGCAACAAAGACCTTGCGCAAGCGGTCCATATTTCCGGTGGCCTCGGACTGGCTGGCAATGGGGAGAAAATTCTGCGCCAGGGCCATGACAACCTGCTGCGCGTAACTGACGATCCGGGACCCAATGCTGAAATAGGTGACCGCAGTCGCCGAGATCATGGTGGCAATCACCACGTTGTCGCTCTTGAACTTGAGCTGCGTCGCGATCATGATGACGAGCGTGGCGCTGCTGTAATTTGCAATCATGCGAAACGTGCCGCGGTCCACATACTTGAAACCAAAGGGAACGGGCTGAATGTGGAACGCGATGACGCCGCGAATCACGGAGGTGATCAACGGAATAATCACGGTGATCGCGGCAATGGTAAGCAGTCCCAGCCCACGGTGAAGAGCCAGAACGATGAGCGCGGCGCGCGCGAAGTTGGCGGCAACGCCGGCCCAGTTGTTGACGTCGAAGCGCTGCAGGCCGTCCAGAAACCCGCCCACAACGCCGAGCGGAAATCCCAGTCCGACCGAAGCGCCGACCATCAGGAGCAGCCAGCGCGCAACCGCATGCAGCTCGGGAGGAATTTTGAAGATCCGATCGACGTAGATCGAGAGCACGGCGGTGACGAGAAAGCTGAGGAGGCCAACGCAGCTGTAAGAGAAAATGCTGGTATTGACCAGCTTGCCGAGGTCTTCAGTATCGCCGGTCGCGGTGAATTTCGATACGTAGCGAACGACCGAAGAGCGGATGCCGAGATCGAACAGGCCGTAATAGCCGGTGAGGGAAAAAATCAAAATCCAGACGCCGAAAGCGGCGTCCCCCAAGCGGTGCAGGATGAAGGGCGATAGGAAAATCCCGACAGCAACATCGGTCGACAACGAGAACCAACTGGACCCGACGTTCTTAATGATTCGCCGTTTATCGATCTTACTCATTCGCTCGCACCCACACTTGTAGCTTGATCTTCACCACTTGTTCACTCAAACCCACTGGTTGCGACCACCTTTACTTACTGTTGCGGTTGAATTGGCTGTGGAGATGAGCGCTTACGTTGGCTGACCGGACCTCAACCATGGAGGCACCGCTTTGCTGTCGAGTTCCTTGCTTGCGAGATCGTAGCCGAGAAAGTTCATCAGGGGGAACCACGCGACTTCAATTTGCTCGACGGCATCGCGCGGCAGACTATCCTTCCACCCACCCGACTTCGCCGTGCGCACGAACGGAATATCCTGGATGGTATTCTTTGTTCCCGTCCATTTGTCGGCGTCCTGCTTTTCCAGCTTGCGCATACGATCGGCGGAGCTTCGCTCCACAGCCGTTTTCAGCCTCCCTTCGTCCGCCTGGATGCCCAGGAACTCCGCGATTTTAGCCGTCTCTCCGACGGGGTCGGCCAGCAAATCTTCATACCGGACCAGCAGAAATGCGGGATTCCCGTAGCGCGGGCCAATCCAGCTCGCCGCATGCTCCCACCACGACCCGTAAGACGAGGTCTCGCCGGCAATGAAGGGTTTGAGGAACTGCTCCAAAGTCATATCCGCAGCGATATAGCGCTTCTTCAGATCGAAGTGGTACTCGGAGATGGCCACATCGCGCGGATCGCGAACCAGGTAAATGACCTTTCGAAACCGAACGTCAAACGGCTCGTGGCTTTTCAGGATGCGCGGCCGCGGCAGCTTACTCAGGAAACGCTTCGAAAGAACCCCGGGCGCCGGTAACAAGCGGTTGATGTTGGCGAAACCGACACTTTCGTTCGGGTAGATCAGATTGGCCAGCAGAAATCGGACCCATGTGTTGCCAGACTTCGGATAAGAAACCAGGAACGTGTCGTCAGGATGGACGGTGTAATTATTGCCGGCCCGGTCCAGACCGAGGGCGTACTTGACGGCGTATTTGAGCTGCCCGATCATAATGGAATTGGTAATTTGTGATTTGTAATTGGCAGCTTGGACCGCTTACCTTTTGGTCTCAACTTGCCGATCACAAACTATCGAGTTACAAGTTGTGAGCGCTGCCGCTTAAAATTCGAAAAGACTCGCAATCGCGAGGTTGCGTGGTCAATTCATATCCCAGATGTTGCATCAGGTGTCCCCATGCGGCCTCAATCCTGGCGACTTGGGGAGCCGGCAAATCCGAGCGCCACCCACCAGAGCCGGCGGCGCGCACGAACGAAAGATCCTTTCGCGAACCTCTGAAAAGCCCATTTTTGTCGGCTTGCGCCTGTTCGAGTTTGCGCATGCGGTCGGCCGAACTGCGCTCGACGGCTTGGGCAATCTGCTCCTCCGTCGCGGTCAAGCCGAGAAAGGCCACGATCTTGCGAAGCTCGCGTGGCGTGTCAGCAACCAGATCTTCGTAGCGCAACAGGAGAAATCGTGGCCCCCCCTCGCTCGTGTACAACCAAGTCGCGACATTCTGCCCCCAGGAGCCGTGCGGGCATGTCTCGCCCGCCAGGAAGCGCGTAACGAATTTCTCGATAGGCGAATCGTCCTCGACTCTCCTCAGCTTTCGATGATAGTGATATTGCGACACGACCACGTCGCGCGGGTCTCGAACTATATACACAACGCGGGAATAACGCGGGTCGAAGCATTCGTGGCTCTTGATGATGCGCGGCCGGGGCATCCGGTCAAAAACGCGTTTGGTGGTGCCCATGGGATCGGGGATCAGCCGGTCAATATTCGCCCAGGAAGCGGGTTGATCAGGGAATCTCAAGTTCGCGAGAAGGAACCGGGTCCACGTGTTGCCAGACTTGGGAAACGAAACCAGAAAAATGTCGTCGGGAAGAATGAGCAGACTGCGGTGGGGTATGTGCAGGCCAAGGCCGCGCTTCACTCCGGCCATCAGATGTTTGACGATTGGAATACCCAACTCTTCAACCGGCCTTTCTGCCTGTGAAGCCAATTCCCTCTTCAGCGCCGCTCCGTCCCGGCGTTGACCAGGTTGGCCACCGCGAGTTCATATCCGAGTTCGCGCATCAATCCGCCCCAGGCCGATTCAATTTCCGCAACGCTGGATTCGGAAAGTTCATTTTTCCATCCGCCCGCCTTGGCTGCCCGGACAAAGGGTTTGTCCTGCCGCGTCCGCTTGGTGGACGACCACAAATGGCCTTGTTTTTTTTCGAGCTCACGCATCCGATCAGCGGAACTCTGTTCAATGGCAAAGGCAATGCGCCCGGGATCGGCCGGCACACCGATGAACTCCGCGATCCGAGCCATCTGGTGGGCGCCTTCCGACTGCAGCGCCTCGTATGTCACCAGCAGCAAACGGGGGCCGTTGCGGCGCGTGTAGAACCACGTTGCCGTGTTTTCTCCCCAGGTGCCGTAGGGATGACTTAACTCTCCCCGCACAAAGCGCGACACAAACTGTTCTACTGGAAAATCGTCGGGAATGGCGCGCCGCTTGATGTCAAAGTA
>PLHN01000237.1 GCA_003139975.1 Acidobacteriaceae bacterium | reverse complement strand
ATGCGTTCGTCTCTGGAGACGGGCACAGTCCTCGATGGTCGACTGTCGAGGTATCTTCGCATCGATTGGGGTACAAGTCGGTGATAGGCGTACAGGAAAGATGTGATGGAAAAAGGAGGGTTCCAGTCTGAACTGCCTCCACTCGCCAGTTCATCGGATGACGTGGATGCGCACGTCCCGCTAATCTTCACCCTCGAACTCGCGTTTCGCGGCCTTGCGCCGTTCAGCGATGAGTTCGTCAACGAGCGATACGCCCGGTTTTACATATTTTCGAACATGCCGCTGGGCACGCTCAATTCTGCGTTTCATCGTCGTGATACGCAGTTCGTCGTCTTCCATGCGCAGGATCACTTCATCTCCAGCCTTGATGCCGAGTGCTTCCCGGTACAAGGCGGGAATGACGACTCGGCCGTTTTGGTTGACGCGGGCACGGGTTTCGGTGGTCATGTGTCACGCTTCTTACAACGTGACACTATTTTACGATAATGTCACATTGTAGAAAGAGTGACATTGCAGCAAGTTCATGACCGATTCAGGAGGAACCGTGTTGGGCAAGCAAACCTTGCAGTTGTGATAGGTTTATTAGCTCGATGCCCACTCGCTCGGCAAACTCCCGCGCCTGAGCGGTGAAATCCGATGTTGTAATGAGTATTCCCTTTACGGCCTTGTCGGCCGTAACTGCTCCGTAGAAATCTCGCACTGTTGATGCCCCAACCAGGTTCCCGGGTGCGTATCGTTTGCACTGGAAAAGATATTTTCCGCCTAGAATCGGCTTGTCGAGAACGGCTACGATATCAATTCCGCCGTCTCCGGTGGCCCTCGTCATTTCAGGGCGAAATTCCATGCGGGCGAGAAGCGTTGTCACAAATCTCTCGAACTCAACTCCCGACATTCGCTCNNCCGGTGGCCTTTGTCATCTCGGGGCGAAATTCCATTCGGGTGAGAAGCGCCGTCACGAATCTCTCAAACTCCACTCCCGACATTCGTTCAAGGTCTGCGGGATCGCCGACGTGCGTGTGCGTCTGCGCCATTCCGCCGAATACCCCGAGTACCTGCCGCGCGTCTTCCTCCGTGATATTCGGTTTGTTTAGGGCTTTGGCAACTCGCTGCACCCACAATTTCAATTTATCGGGTCGAGACCGGGAATTGGCCACCAGTAACTTTATCGCGCCCGCCTCGATCCCTGACCGATTTGAATTGCCAATTTGTGCGTTTGTAGCGCCTCCATGAGGATGTCCTGCAGTATGCGCCCCAACTCGTGGACATCTTCAATCAGCAACACTTGGCGAGTCCGTAGGTTGGTGAGCATCGCAGTCAGATCACCCTTGACTTGTATCTGTGACGCGGTCACTTCTTGAAACGCCACCCCAAGTTCGTTCGCTAGCACGTTGGCAATTGTTCGTTTGCCCATTCCCTCTTCGGCAACAAGGAGAACGTGTTCCGTCGTATTTCCGTTCTTTTGGTAGAAGTCCGAAAACGCGCTGAGGCGGGCAATCGCGTCGTCTTGCCCGATGATGTCCGAGTAGCGCATAGGGATCTGCAATTTGGATTCTAGGCTATTCACCGCGAGAGGACTTAGCGGCCGGAAAAGCCTTGTTCATCACCTCATCAGTTGCGAACCCCTGCCTGTGATGCCGGAGCCAGACGTTTGTTATGCCTTGAAACATATACTTCAGCAGCCGACGCTGGGCCGGACTGAATTGCGCGAAAAGGAAAGTAGCGCTACTACCGAATACGCTTTCCCCGAGGAAACGCTTTGTGAGGGCCTCGATTTCCCGCTCCAGGTCAAGTGGGGAAATGGGGCCATCCCACGAATGCAATGTTCCCGCTGCGCGGCAAAGAGCTGCATACTGGATCGGGTACTCATAGCGTCGGAGACTCTCTTCGTCGACGCGATTTGGGAATTTTCGTTTCCATTCGAGGGCCCGCCGTTCCCTGCGTCTCCATTCTTTGCAGCTGTTGCAGAGCTTGCTCCGCGGGCCCATATGTCTGTCGTCGTCTCCGCACCACTCGCAGCGCTTCGAGTTCTCCATCCTAGTAAGAAAGTCGTTTAAACTCTGTTCGAACTCTGAGGTAGTAATTGCCATCGGTATCCCTCAGGGGCTAAAGCCCACGTCTTTGATTGCCTCCGGGTGGCACGGCTGAAGCCGTGCCCTTCCCAAAACCATTCACGCGACCGGCCAGCAGCAGATCGCTAGCTTTCAAATCAGTTTCATCTGCTTCGGCTCTGCAGTCGTAATGCGCACGCGCTCTACGCGGCGGTCGGTGGAATCGAGGACTTCGAACTTGAGGCCGTCGTCCTCAACCACTTCGCCTTTTTTCGGGATGCGACCGGCCAGTTCGCTCACGAGGCCGGCGATGGTTGACGACTCGTGGCCTTCGGGGCGGCGGCCGAAGAGCTCGTCGAGGCGGTCCACGTCCATGTTTCCAGTCACGATGTAGGAGTGGTCGTTCTCCTGTACCAGTTGCGCCTTTTCGTGCTCGTCGCCAATTTCGCCGACGATTTCTTCGACCAGGTCTTCGATCGTCACCAGGCCCGCCACGCCGCCATATTCATCCACCACAATCGCCATGCGGATGTTGCTCTTCTGCATCTCGCGGAGAAGATCGCTGACCAGCTTGCTTTCCGGAACAAAGTGAACATCCTTCCGCATCACGCTGGCGACCGTGCGCGTGCGCGCCTCGGAGTCGGGAACCTGCAGCACATCCTGCGTGTGCAGAATTCCCTTGATGTTGTGAACGGAGCCCTCGTACACGGGAATGCGCGAGAAGGGCTTTGTCCGCAGCAGTTCGACCACCTGCTCGACCGTGGAATCGGCGGGCACGGCGACCATCTCCGGGCGCGGCTTCATCGCTTCGCGCACGGTTTTTCCGCTGAACTCGACCACCGATTGGATCAGGTCACGATCGCCTTCCTGAATGATGCCCTCTTCCTGTCCGGCCTCAATCAGCGCATCGACGGCCTCGGCGGGCGTTTCGGGCTCCGCGTCGGCGTGCTCGCGCGTGAGTGCAGCCACCGACTGGCAGAACCCCAGCGCCAGCGTGACGGGCAGAACGGCGTAAATCAGGACGCGCAATAGCGGCGTCCAGCGGGCCAGCCAGCGTCCCGAGGTGCGCGAGAAAAACACAAACGGAAGCAGCCGGTTGAAAAAGAGAATGATGAGGATGAGGCCGAGCGTCGCCTCCAACACTTCATAGACGCTCCAGGCGCGGTCGCGAAAAACGGTGAAACCGACAATCATGGCGATCGCAGCCGTGACCAACTGCGTGAGCATTGCCATCGAAAGCGACGCGCGGTCGCGCGACACACCAAGGTGCGGCTCGACTAGCTGCTCGAAGGAATCGAGATTGTCCTGGAAAGCGCGTGAGAGGAATTTTCCGATCTCCTGATAAAGGCGGTCCACGTAGGAAACCAGCGTCAGCAGGCCGAAAAGCAGGATAAGAGCGATGGTGGCGCCGATCATCGCGCGGCCTTCCTCGGGGCGCGCTGGCCGCGATCTTTTTGCTGCGACCTACTAGGCGCGGTCATGTTCTTGGCGGCTTGGCCTGCGGCGCATCGCTTACTGGAGGCTCGCTCGATCAATCCAACCGGCAAGCGCAACTGGGCGCGCAATTGCCTCTCTCGCCGCGCCATTTGGCCGTGGTCCCGCTCATGATCGTATCCGCGTAGATGCAAAATGCCATGCAAGACCAGGATCTTCACTTCCTGCGCCGCGGTGTGGCCGAGTATTCGCGCATTCTGCGCCGCAATCTCCGCCGAAATGGCAATCTCGCCCGCCAACTGCTTGCGGAGGCGGTCCGGCGGCGCCGCGAACGAAAGCACGTCGGTTGCCTTGTCCTTTCCGCGAAAGCGCCGGTTCAGCGATTTCATCTCCGCGTTCGCGGTCACGAGCACATCGACCGCGCCCTTTAGGCCCGCGGCGCTCCGGGCGCGAGCCGTAAAGCGCGCCAGCGCCAACCCGGTCAGACCCGTCACGCGCTTCTGCAAAGTGACCAACTCCTCGGCTCCCGTGTTTGTAAATCAGCAGCAAAGCGAAAGGAGGGATGCCAGATCCCTCCTTCAGCGTTTCCGTACAGTTTAATTGTGCGCGTGCGGCTCTTCCATCGGTATGCTCTGGGGCTCGGATCTAGCCGCCGGACTCACCGCCTCTGGGTTGCCGTTGACGTTGGTCGCCGGCCTCGTTTGCTGGGCAGTCTCTGAAGCTCCGGCCCTGGCTTCAATCAGCGACATCTGCTGCTCCGCGAGCCGCACTTTGTATTCGTCGTAGGCGCGGATGATTCTCTGCACCAGATGATGCCGCACGACATCGCTTTCATCAAAGTGCACAAAGGCCAGCCCGTTCACGCCCTGCAAAATGTCGATCGCCTCGAGCAACCCGCTGCGGCGCGCATTCGGCAGATCGATCTGCGTGATGTCGCCGGTGATCACGGCCTTTGAGTTGAATCCCAGGCGCGTGACGAACATCTTCATCTGTTCGGAGGTCGTGTTCTGCGCCTCGTCGAGAATCACAAACGAATCGTTGAGCGTGCGGCCGCGCATGAAGGCGATGGGCGCGATCTCGATGATGTTCTTCTCCAAATAGCGTTCGACGCGCTCGGCGTCGAGCATGTCGAACAAAGCGTCGTAGAGCGGGCGCAGATACGGATCGATTTTTTCCTGCAAGGTTCCGGGCAGAAAGCCCAGGCGCTCGCCGGCCTCGACCGCAGGCCGCGCCAGAATGATGCGGTTCACCTGCTTATTGAGCAACGCCGAAATCGCCATCGCCACTGCAAGGTAGGTTTTTCCGGTGCCGGCCGGCCCAACGCCAAACACCATGTCGTACTGCTCGATAGCTTCGAGATACCGCCGCTGGTTGGGGCTCTTCGGCTGCACGGTGCGGCGGCCAAACGAGCGCTGGCGTCCGGCTTCGGCCAGCCCGCGCAGCGTGACATTCGGGTCGCCCACCACCACGCGGAGCATGCTGTTCAGGTCGCCGTTCTGAAACTGGTAGCCGGACTTCCGCAAGTGCTCGTAGTCGGCGAAAAGCTGCTCGGCGCGGGCTACGTCGCGGGGCGCGCCCTCGAGTTCAATGTGGTTGGAGCGCAGGTCGATGTTGATGTTCAGGCCGTCTTCCAGCACGTGCAGATTTTCATCGCGCGTGCCAAACAGGGTCTCGATATTCGGGCTGAGTTCAATGCTCTTCTTCATTCGGTTTCATTCGGAAGGACGACGCGCTGCCTCCCGCAGCTTTCTGGGGGCCCTGTTGGGATGGTTGCTCGCTGGCGCATGGAGCGAAGCGTCCGGTTTTTGCGCGCAAGAATTGTCTCTGAGGTGGAATGTTCCGAAACGCGCGCCAGCGTGGCGCGGACAGCCATCATTTGATGTAAGCGTAGCGCGGGCGGGCGGGGGAGTCAATGGGAGAAGCACATACACTTCGCCGGGCCAGGAGTTGGGTCTGCGTGCTAACATTTTCGGCATGACCATGACGGATACGAGTCCGGAGGCGCGGGCTAAGCAGGATGAGATTCTGCGCGCGATGACGGGCGAGCAGCGCATGACGCTGGCTTATGAGATGAGCATGTTCGTGCGTGAATTGGCGAGGGAGGGGATTCGGCGCGATCATCCGGAGTGGACGGAAGCGCAGATTGCGCGCGAACTGTTGCGGCGGGCGTTTTTCCCGGCGCCGTT
>PLHN01000154.1 GCA_003139975.1 Acidobacteriaceae bacterium | reverse complement strand
TGGCTGGTCCATGCCTTCTCCACGCGCCCCGGAGGAGTTTCGCGTGCCTACGGCGGCAACGCCCTCAACCTCGGATACACAAAGCACGACACCCGCGCGGCCGTCGACAAGAACCGGCAGCTGTTTCTTAAGAACTTGGGCGTGGCCAAGGGCCGCAAAACCTGGCCGCTCGTCACGCTTCGCCAAATTCATTCGGATCTTATTCATTACGTCGATCACCCGCCCCAGCGTCCGCCCGCCGGAGACGGCCTGATCACCGACGTTCCCGGCCTTCTGCTCGCGGTGCAGGCGGCGGATTGTTTGCCCGTCATTGTTGTCGACAAGAAGCGGCGCGCGGTCGGCGTTTTTCACGCGGGCTGGCGCGGCACNNGTGAAGGAGTCGGACCCGGTGCGCGAAAAGTATCCGCTGCTGTTTCTTACTGCGCGCGCTCCCGGACACAGCCAGTTGCCGGTCAAGATATTCCTCGATTTGGTCGAGGCCAACCGACGCCAGTTGCTCGATGCGGGCGTGCCGGCGAAGAACATCACCGCATCGGCTCCCTGCACCGCGTGTCATCCGAAGTTACTGTTCAGTTTTCGCGCCGACAAGGGCATCACGGGCCGGCAAATGGGCGTGGCGGGAATTCAGGCGCTCGACTCGCGTCGCGGGCTCTGAACTCTATCGCCTCATTGGAACAGTTATGATTGGCTCATGGCTGACAACCCCAAGTTTGACCTTGGCGATGAGGTGCAGGCAACCGGTTGGAGAGCACATAGGCCGGGTAGGTTGCATCGTGAGCATCAATCTTGACTCCCCATTGGAAACGTATACCGTCGAGTTTAGTGATGGGAGTGATGCTGAGATCAAAGAGGCATTGCTGTCGGCGTTCAACTGTCAATGAGCACCATCGCCTTTTAACAGCAGTTATGTCCAAAATCCGAACCCGTCCGGGTCGTGAGCGCTAGGGCCTGGTTTTCGACAGCCATCTACAGACGCCCACAAGTTGTGTCTCTGCGGTTGAGCGGATATGATTTTGCCTTGCAAGGTAGAGCGACAAAGCGCCTTATCTGGGTGGTATGCTGCAACGGCTTTTTTCTAGTGGCCTCCTTTGCGGGGATAGTGGCTGGTCATGCTGACGTCATTGCTCTGGTGATACTCTTCNNGCTCGGCATTGGGCTCGAATTGCATGGGCACCGTCTCGCCTCGACAGTAAATGTTGCCCTGCCTACCTCTATCGGTTCACTTATGGTAACGGTGATTGCGTGGGCCCCTCTGCTTGAGCATTTCAAAATCATGTCAACCCGGGATATGGAAGATTATTTAGAAGCTTATTTTGCTTTTTTCATGTTCTCCGTCATCCCATTTTCCCTAGCCGCGACTCTAAAATTTGTTTATATTCTGCTCGCCCCTACTGAGCCGGACCTGAGTTCATCCGCGCGCGGCTGACATTGGCTGTCGAAATATCTCTATATCACTCAAAACCGCGGAATCTAGTCAGCCCTCGGATTAGCGGCCCTCGAGGGTGCAGGCAGGCTGGCGCCCGTCATGCCGTTGTCCGCGCTTAGGCGAGGTCGAAAAGTAAGACTTCCGCCTCTTTCGTTCCCTTGATAGTCAGCGCCTTCTCATCGCTGATAGCTGCACCGTCGCCTTGCTGTAACGTTTGCCCGTTCAGTTGAACTTCGCCCTTCGCCACCTGCAGCCAGGCGTGGCGTTTTGCCGCCAGCGCATGCCGGACTTCTTCGCCCGGCGCGAGCAAAGTCACGAACAGCTTCGCATCCTGATGAATTTTCACCGAGCCACCCGCGCCGTCGTTCGATGNNGAATCCAGATTTGCAGCAGGTGCACTTTGTCGCTGGCCGACGGATTAAACTCGCTGTGCCGGATGCCGCGCCCCGCGCTCATCCGCTGCCCATCGCCGGGCAAAATCACCGAACCGGTCCCCAGACTGTCCTTGTGCTCAAGCTGGCCGGAGAGAACATAGGTGATGATCTCCATGTCGCGATGCGGATGCGTCGGGAACCCGCTGTTGGGTGCGACCCAATCCTCATTGATCACGCGCAGGGAACGGAAGCCCATCCACTTCGCGTCCCAATAATCGTTGAAGCTGAAAGTGTGCTGGGTCTTCAGCCACCCGTGGTCGCCGCCTCCGCGTTCCCCGCTGCGCCGGATGGTTAGCATATCGCCCTCCCGGATGTAGTCGTTATAACGACTAATCTGTTTTGTTTAGATGTGCCGCGAGCGGGAAGGATTCAGGCGGGAGGAATCTGGCCGTCGTTCGTCTTTGGTCGTTTGTCGCCAGCGGCTTGCAACGAATATGGACGGCTCCCCGTGGGCAAAGGCTGCTATTCTTCGTCTGCCACTATGCCTTATCGCGTTGTATCGTTCACCATGGCGCAGGTGCGGCAAGGAGCGCTCGGATTTCAGCGCCAATTGGGCGCTGCCCTGCGCGGGAATGCCGAAATCAAAGTGTATTCGGTGAGCCCCTTCGACATGGACGAACGCCGCCGCCTCAAAGACCGGTTTGGGGGAGACATTGTGTATTTCTTCAACGAGGCGGCGTGCCAGCAATGCGCGCAGGTCGGGCTTGAGCTGCAGTTTCTGGCGGAAATCCCCGATGACGAGCTGCCTCGACGCCGGACCCTGGTGGTTGGCGTGCCTGAGCAGACCGGCAAGGTTCGGTGAGATAGGAACGTAGAGACAGGATTTGCAGTGGCGGCGGGCGCTAGTCCTTCTTGTGTTTCCTGGGCGTGGTTTCGGACTTGGGCTTCTCGTCTTTCTTGTCGGCCTTATTGTCCTTCTTCTCCTCTTTTGCTTCTTTGGCTTCCTTAGCGCTGCTCTCATTTTCAGAGGAAGAGGACGACGCGGAAGAAGAACCCTTCTTGGCGTAGTCGGTCACATACCAGCCGGATCCCTTGAACTGCACAGCCGGCGCCGACACCATTTGCTCGATCGGCCCTCCGCACTCGGGGCACTTCTTGAGCATTCTGTCGGAGAACTTCTGGATTTTCTCGAATCGGTGTTTGCACTTCTTGCACTGGTATTCGTAGAGGGGCATGTGTGAGGAGATTCTAGGGGTTGGAAATGAGCGGCGTCAATTTGATGGATGTGGCGCGGACCTGCCCTGAGCGCAGTCCAAGGGGCCCTCGCCCGCGTCGGCGTTAACAAAAGGCCAAGGCCGCGAAAGGAGTCTACGGCTCCCTCACCTCTTCAGCAAATCCACCGGCTCGCGCACGTCGTGCACGCGGAAGTACTTCGCCAGTGCCGGATGCTTCTTCGCGACCGCCTCATACATGGCATAGGCC
>PLHN01000272.1 GCA_003139975.1 Acidobacteriaceae bacterium | reverse complement strand
CCTCCACCCCCACCCCTCCACCCCTCCCACCCCGGTATAATGGAATCAATACTTTAGCGGAAAATTCCCCGCAAAGTATTGAACATGGATAAGTTACAGCAAAGTCTTGAACGCGTGGCATTTAGCAAGTTCTCGATCTAGAAGAACCTTCCAATCACCGCCTTGGGAGATGCTCTCGATGAGAGAGGAATTTATAATTATGTGCACCGCCTCATCCCGGAATCAAGAATTTTCGGGAAAATCAGACGTTTTGCCGGGGGGCATAATTCCCATTCTGGCGAAGCGCTGGAGGCACTACCCCCACCAAGAGAAGGCTTGAGTTGAGCCACCGGCCATTCAGCGAGCTCAAGGCGGGGGCAATGTCGGCGGGACGCCGGCGCTACCCGNNTTCCGGCGCTGTTCGGGAATGCGTGGTTCGGGCCGAATCGCCATCCGGTCGCGCCCTAGCGGTTATAATTGCCCTCGCGCCTTTCGCAAGACCTCATGACCGAACAAATCAAGAAAAAGCTTCAGGAAGAACTGAACACGCTTGAGCGGGAGCTCGCCTACGACATTCCACGCGAACTGAAGAAGGCGGCCGCTCTCGGCGACCTGAGCGAAAATGCCGAGTATCACATGGCCAAGCAGCGCCAGGAGTTCCTGAAGGCGCGCGTTCGTCAGTTGGGTCAACGCCTCTCCGAACTGTCGCTCATCAACATGAACAACATCCCCAAAGACAAAGTGGGATTGGGTTCGACTGTAAAGGTTTTCGATAGCGCGAAAAACGAAGAGATGGAATATCAGCTGGTGACGAGCGAGGAATCGGACGTAGCCGCAGGCAAGATCTCAACCAACTCGCCCATTGGCCGCGCCCTGCTCAACAAGAAAGTGGGCGACAGCGCGGTGGTGGTAACGCCCGCGGGCAATCGCGAAATGGAGATCCTGAAACTCTCGACCATCCACGACCTGGCGGAACTGGGAGGCGAAGCAGGATCGAAATGATTCGCTTCCGTTGGATATGTCGTAATTTTATGGATATGAGTGGTGCAGCATGAGTTGGACTAACAGCGTGGGCCGCGCCTGCGGTGTTCTGCTCGATGCCATCGTCCGACTGCTCGCCCTTTCCCGCATCAATCCCAACGTCCTCACGCTGATGGGGCTGGTTGTGAACACCTACGCTGCGTTCTTGTTCGGCTACGCCAACGGAGACAACCAGCGCCGCCTGTTCTTCTATGCAGGATTGGTCATCATCGGCAGCGGATTCTTTGACTTGGTCGATGGCCGCGTGGCGCGCGCCTCGAATCGTGTAACTCGCTTCGGCGCGTTTTTCGATTCCGTCGTTGACCGTTATAGCGACGCATCGCTTTTCTTCGGACTGCTGGTTTACTACGCCCGCGGCAACCGGTTCTTCTACGTCGTGCTGACCGCGCTCGTCATGATCAGCGCCATCATGGTGAGTTATGCCCGCGCCCGCGCTGAATCGATCATCGGCACCTGCCGCGTGGGATTTCTGGAGCGCCCCGAACGCCTCGTGCTGCTGATCATCGGCGCGCTGTTCAACGTGATGGCGCCCGCTCTCTGGGTGATCGCCGTCCTCTCGACCATCACCGTGGTCCACCGCATTGTCTACACCTGGCAGCGCACGCGGGAGATGGACGCTGCCGCTGCCGGCCGCGCCGCGTAGGCCGAGAGCGCAAACTCAAACCCCGGCCAGCTTCCTCTTTGGTATGCTTGTCGCCAGGGTGAGGAGCATATCGGATGAGTTGGGCGCGGGCACATTGGATTGTGGGAGTGCTGACCCTGCTCATTTTCCCTCTGACAGGTCAGTATATGCGGCATGTAGCCGCTGTTCCTCATTTAGACAGCGTCCCTCGGCTGATCTTCCGTTCCCGGCATTTGCTCATACTGACGGTAGCGGTTGCCAATCTTGCCTTGTCGAACAGTGAACCCTTCCATCGCGCCCAGAAAGCGGCGTCTTTGCTGATTATGCTTTCTCCCATTTCCCTGATCGCGGCCTTCTTTATCGATCCCGCGAGAGGACTCCACAGCAGTACGATTTTTCGACTTGCAATGTATGCGCTGTGGATCGCGGGGCTCCTGCCGGCGATCGTCAACTGGCCTCGAAGAAAAGAGACGGTCCCTTCCCGGATGCTAGACTAGACGCCGAAATTCCCTGTGGGGTTTGAACTTGCCAAGCAACCCAATTCTGGTAGTGCACGGCGGCGCGTGGGCCATACCTGACGACATGGTCGAGGCGCATTTGAATGGAGTGCGCAACGCTGCGTCCGCGGGCTGGCATGTGCTTGAGCGCGGCGGCTCGGCGCTCGACGCGGTGGAAGAGGCCGTGGTGGCGCTCGAAGACGACGAAACCTTCGACGCCGGCCGCGGCAGCTTTCTCAATCGTGACGGCAAGGTGCAGCTCGATGCCTTCATCATGGACGGCGCCACGCTCCGCGGCGGTGGCGTGGGCTGCGTCGAGCGGCTGCGCAACCCGGTGCGTGCCGCGCGCAAGATCCTGAGCGATAGCACCCACGTCTATTATGTTGCCGAGGGCGCCGAGCGGTTTGCCGCCGAGAACGGCATTGAACTTTGCCGCAACGAAGACCTGATCATTCCCCGCGAAGTCGAGCGCTTGCGCGAATATCAGGCGCAAGGCACGAATCACGGCAACGACCTGTTCGCACCCGAGATTTCACACGATACTGTGGGCGCCGTTGCGCTCGATCGCGACGGCAACATCGCGGCCTCGACTTCGACGGGCGGAACTTTGAATAAAGATCCCGGCCGCCTCGGCGATTCCTCGCTGATTGGCTGCGGCTGCTATGCCGANNGCTTCAACGACCGGCTGGGGCGAGCCAATCATGAAACTCGTGCTAGCAAAATGGGCCGCGGACCGCGTCGCTGCGGGCAATCTGCCGCAATGGGTTGCGCAGGAGGCGATGAACTATCTGAAGCAACGCCTCAACGGGCATGGAGGAATTATTCTGCTCGATGCTCAGGGCCGCTTCGGACTCGCCCACAACACGCCGCGCATGGCCTGGGCGATTCGCACGACAGAAAAGCTGGAAGCGGGCACCGAGCGTTGAGCGCTTTCACCCCGAGAGCCTAAGGCCTAGAACTCCACATGCAGCCGGAATGACGGCACCACGACCGGTCCGCGGTCCTGGTTGTATCCGGGATTGTTGATGTGCTGCACGCCGGGCGCGAGGTAAAGGCCGCGCCAGAGGTGTGCGGTGTAGTAGGTCTCAAAGATGGTTTCGCGCCCGTAATTCAAATTGTTGGTGCGGCCGGAGTTCGCATCGCCATCACCGAGCAGGAAGCCGAGGCCTCCCAGTCGCAGATACTCCTGATGATCCTTGCAGATTCCGTTGGTGACGACCGCAACGCCCGCGCGATCGTAACGACGATGCCACCACGCGCCGCGTGCGCCTAAGCCGGTCGCGAATGTCTGATCTACTTCAGTGTAGGCAAACGATTCGGTCTTGCCGTTATCCCAGCCGAAGCGGGCAAAGGCTGTCAAGTTGCGCGCAAGTTCCTGTTCCACGTTTACGCCAAAACCGTATTTGCGGGTAATGTGCCAGGGATGATTGGTAATGTCGGGCACGGTAACCAGACCCTGCTCATATTGGGCAACCGCCTCGCGATAAATTCCCATGTTCGCGTTGTTCGTGTAAGCCAGTAGCCGAACCACCCCTGCTTTTTTAGGAATGAAACCGCGACGTAACTCGTATTCATAATTCTCCGCATGCACCTGCCATGGCCGCCACACCAAATCAATGCCATTGGCGATCTTGGGCATAAGTGCCTCGGCGAAGCGGAATCCCCAGTTACGGTCCTCGTAGTCGGCGGTTAGGCCAACCGTGTAACCGCGCGTGTCAGCCGCGTAATCATAAGCGCCGTTGTTGTCGGTGGTCCAGTTGATGAACTGGAGATGCGTGTCGGACCCGACGGAATTGACGTCGAAGAAATCCGGCATGCTGAACTTGCCGAAACGAATCTCCAGGCGGCGTCGAGGAAGCTCTTCGAACAGCGAGAAAAAGTTGCGCTCGTTCTCGATCTTGTCTTTGCTGAACGCAAAAACCTTATGGATCTCGCCCCGGCCGAGGTAAGGAGTTTTGCTTAACAACGGATTGCGGACAATGTCGAGATCGGTATTCCCAGCCAGGCCAAATCCCTGTGTGAGCGCGTCGCCGCCCGCTTCTTCAATGTCAACTAGCAACTCGGTCGAGTTGTTGAGGCGCACACCGGTGTAAAGCGTCAGCACGCGCGACGTGGCCTTCTCATAGTTGGGGCTTAGACTATGCGTGCCGCTGTATAAAGCGTGGAACGGAGGATGAGTCTGAAAGATGAAATTTGCCTGCCCCGAGAGCCAGAAGCGCGTGTCCCTGAAGTGAGGGGACATCGCGGGAGTATCGTCACTGGCTGGTGGATCAGGAGGATCCGCGGCTCTCGGGGCATCGGGTGCCTGCGTTTGGGAAGCGGGCTGAGCGTTCGTCGAAGACGGTGTGTCGTTCACCGTAAGTATTTGCGGCGCCTGCGCCAAGGCGAATTGTGCACCCATCATGACGATACAAAGCGCAAGAGCGGAGGCGAAAACTGCGCGGGCGGACAGGGGCGCGAAGGGGGGGACGGCGCGGCCGAAAAGAATGCCCGTAATATTGAAAATGAATTTCATTTTCATGCACATGTCGACAGCGTAAGTGCGCCCATGGGCGCACTTCAACTTCATGCATCACGGCTGCTTGTGATTTGAATCACTCGGCAACCCCAAACGATGGCCCCCGAGCCGTTTGCTTTGACTTCCAACCCGCCAGGTTAATGTCAGTCTAGCACAAGGACTTAACTATGGTTAATGCCGAATCCAGCAGTGTTGCCACGCGCATCCACCATAGGTTATGCAAATTGCATTACAGGGACATTACACTCCGTGGAGCACATTTGCATGCGGCGATTGTGGCTTTCATCCTGATTGCGCTGGTGGCGGTTTACGGAGTGAACGGCCCTACCAAGGCAGCGGAGCAGACTTTCGGGCCGGTGCCGGAAAGCTGTCGAATACCGGCGGTACGCGCCGGCGCAGAGCATTCGAGCCAAAAAATAAAAGGACAGCCCGGAGCCCCCCAAGGCCGTCCTAATAAACCCTCCCGGTTAGAAGGGCAACTGTCGCTAAGATAGTGACCCGACGTTGCAGCAGTGTTGCGACATTATGAAATTCCCATGAATTTGCGCCAGAACGGGCCGTACATTCGCGGCGGCAGCGGGCGAAGGCGCTGGCAAGCTATCACTTACAGCCATGGTCGGAGATCACATATTACTGTGATTGGCCGCGCTGCCGGCCTCCCCGCAGCCGCTGCTATATTGAGTGAATACGAATTGATCGATTGACTAGTCTGTGGAGGGTCTATGGCCCGCAAAACCGAGCAATCGCGCAAGCTGCAAAAACGCGCGGAACAACTGATTCCAGGAGGAGTGAATTCGCCCGTGCGTGCTTTCCGGGCCGTGGGAGGCGACCCCCTATACGTTGTTCGCGGACAGGGGTCCCACATCTGGGATGCCGACGGCAACGAATACGTGGATTACATCGGCTCGTGGGGTCCGCTCATTCTGGGGCACGCCGCCCCGACCGTGATCGAAGCGGTGATTTCGGCGGCGCGCAGCGGCACCAGCTTTGGAGCGTCCACGCCGACCGAAGCCGACTTAGCCGAGCTGGTCATTTCCGCCTTCCCCCACATGCAGAAAGTGCGCTTTGTCAGCTCCGGGACCGAAGCCACCATGTCGGCCATCCGGTTGGCCCGCGCCTACACCAAGCGCAAGTACATCGTGAAGTTTGAGGGCTGCTACCACGGCCATGCCGACGGCCTGCTGGTCAAAGCC
>PLHN01000227.1:2976-3177 GCA_003139975.1 Acidobacteriaceae bacterium | reverse complement strand
GATACATGCGCGCGCTGGCCGTCGCCAGATCGTGCAAGGCGGGCGGCGTTTCCAGAAGGAAATCGGCTAGCATGCCGCCTGCTGCCCACGAGGCTTCGCGGCCGGGCTGTCCTTTGTCGACAACCAGCACCTCCCTCCCGCGCTTGTTCAGTTCGATCGCCAGCGAAAGTCCGATGATGCCGGCGCCGACGACGATCGCGT
>PLHN01000227.1:0-2947 GCA_003139975.1 Acidobacteriaceae bacterium | reverse complement strand
GCGTCACTGCTATCGATGGCTGGCTTTATGCAAGGTGTTACCTGTGAACTTCACCCGCTGCATCTCCAAGGTTCTCGACGCAATAACCCTGACACCGGACCGCGGGTTTATTGGAAAAGCCAGTACTCGTCTCGACGGAAGCCATTCGTTTGTTTTGCCGATGGGGCTAGCGTGGTCACCGTAATATCCCGGTTTCGCGTGCACAATGGGTTCGAGCAAGAGGTGCGCAGCGCCTTCCTGAAACGGCCTCGTCTGGTGGAGATGGCCCCCGGTTTCTGCGGTCTCGACGTCATGACAGATGCCGCGGACCCCTCCGTATTTCTGTTGCTGACGCGCTGGACAGACGCAGAATCCTTTCGCGCCTGGCACTCCAGCGAGGCGCATCATCAGTCGCACGGCTTCATGCCGCGGGGGTTGAAACTGGATGCGTCATTCACCTCCATAACAATAGGAAATAGTATTGAAGATCCTGCCGGCGTCCAGAATCTGGGCGATGCCCTCGAGGGCCAGACCGTTGCACTCTCGCAATGGCTGGCGGAATTCGACGGCCTGTTTGCTTTGCTGCTGGCCCCAGACGGCACCATCCGTGCACGCAATCGCGCCGGCCATCGAATCTTCCCTCCCCATCTCGAAAACACCTTCAGTTCAAGCATTTGGGCTGCCTGCGCCAGCGCGTTTCCGATTCCGGAACTCACGACCATGACACTCTGCTTGTGAGTGTGCACGACGGGCAGCAGGGTGCCATTACGGTTGAGGCCGGACTGGTACGGTCTCGTGGGGCGATCCTGTTGCTGGGGACTCCCGAGCACCGGCACGATTCGCGCCTTCAGGCGGAGACGCTCAAACTGACGAACGATCTATCGGTGATGATGCGTGAGTTTGCACAGAAGAACCGTGAACTGAAGGAAGCGAATGAAACGATCGACCGGCTTGCCCGGACAGATGCGCTGACCGGCCTTGCCAATCGACGTACTCTGGACGAGACCATGCAGCGAGAGATCGCGCGTGCCAGGCGATTGGCCGAGCCCCTGAGCCTGATTATCGCCGACCTGGACCACTTCAAGTCGATCAACGATCGATTTGGCCACACCAGCGGCGACCATGTGCTGGCGAGCGTAGCCGCGGTTTTCGCTACTCAGTCGCGGCCCTATGATCTGGCGGCGCGCTATGGTGGTGAAGAGTTTGTCCTGCTGCTCCCCGGGACCTCGACTCCCGATGCGATTGCCGTCGCCGGGCGCATTCGGCAAAAGGTCGCGGAAGTCAAAGTTCCCGAATGTCCCCGCGAGATTACGATCAGCCTTGGCGTCGCCACATGGATGACCGGCGAAGCGGCGGAGGGGTTGGTGGCCCGCGCCGACGCTGCGCTTTACCGCGCCAAGACCACTGGCCGAAACCGCGTCGAAGCGGCGTCGGCCGTCCCCGTGTAAGACCAGAACGGGAGGTTACGCAAATGATTCTCGAGTCTGTTCCCGACCGCTTCCGGCTTGCCCAAAAGCTCGTTTCGGTGAAGCAAGTTGTAGCGCAAGCAATCACGGACGACTTCTTCCTCAACCATCCCGACTGGACGGTTCGCTACGGGGACCGTGGCCGCCAGTTCTGCACGGCCGATGCGTGTTTTCATGTGGATTTTCTCGCCGGCGCTGTCGAGGCTGGTTCCCCGGAAGCATTTGCCGACTATATGCGATGGACGGCGCGAATGCTGGGCGCGCGCGGGATCGCCGCACACACGCTCGAAGAGAACCTCGCGCAGCTTGAAAAACACCTCTTTGCCGCGCTTCCCCTGGAAGAGCGTGACCCGCTTTCGACCTTCCTGACGCGGGGCCGGGAAGCATGCGCGGAGCTGGCTCCTGTTCCCGACGCCCCCCCGGCTTGCCTCGCAGGGCTGGAAGTGACCAGACAGGTCTTTCTCGCGGCCATCTTGGGTGGTCAGCGGCAGGCCGCCTTAAACATCGTGGAAGAAGCGATACGGTCTGGTCACAGCCACGTCGACATTTATGTCGATGTCTTTGCCGAGTCGCTGCATCGTGTCGGCGAGCTTTGGGAACGGAACAAGATCAGTGTTGCGCAGGAGCACATGGCAACATCGATCACGCAGTATGCTATTGCCGCGATTTACCCGCGCATGGTTCCCGCAGCGGCCGATCACGGCGTTGCCGTCGTCACTGGGGTGGCGGGGGAACTGCATCAGATTGGCGCGAATCTGGTCGCCGATTCGATGGAAGCCAATGGCTGGAAGGTGCGTTTTCTGGGAAGCAACCTCCCGCATTCCTCGGTGATCGCCGCCGTGGAAGAGAGTTCGGCCGATACGCTGTGCATTTCCACTACCATCGTAGCCAATCTGCCCTCCGTAGCGGAGCTGGTTCGATCTCTCCAGGGCAAGCTGCACGAATGCGCTCCGAAAATTGTGCTCGGTGGAGCGGCCTACAGAATGGCTCCCCATTTTGCCTTGGAAATAGGCGTAACGGAAATCGCCGATCTCCGGCAGGCTCTCACTACGCTTTGAGGCCAGTGAGGCTCGAAGTCGAAGGTCAGCAGTAAGTTACATCCCGCCCAAGAACCTCAAACGCAATTGACAGCGCCGGGCGTCTCACAAACAATAGGTGTACAGGAGACAACGCATATGACCGAAGGCGAGCAACCAACCGTGTATCACCCCGAAACCGGGAGCAGCGCCGGCAAGTGGATTCTGATAGCCGTAGCTATCGCGTATGTAGCCGCTTCGGCGTTCTTCGGCTATGACATGCACAACAAGCTAACCAAGCTTGCTGAAGACCAAACGGCCAGCCAGCAAGAGATTTCCGACTTGACCAAGCGCATGCAGTCCGCTGAATCCGATGCGGAGACGCTGGGCGAGAAGATCGGCATGACGAAGAAAGAAATGGCCGAGCGCGCCGAGCAACTGCAGAAGGCGCAGGCAGCCTCGGCGGCCAAGCTCTCAGCCCATGAG
>PLHN01000322.1 GCA_003139975.1 Acidobacteriaceae bacterium | reverse complement strand
TGCACTAGTGGCATCTAGACCCCCCTCAGTTCTCCGGTAGAATCGGCTGGTAGGAAACACACTCGCACGGGTGCGGCAGCAGAGTTGGATTGCACTCGGCGGTGGCTTCCACATTATTCACGGGCATGCGCTCGTCCCCCGGAGGTATGCATGATCACGGTTCGAAAGCTTCTTTTCGCCATCATTTTTCTCTCATTGGTGTCGGCCGGATGTGCCTTTGGCTCGGCCGCCAACGTCTACATCACCCAAAACGGAAGTCCCACTGGCAGTTGCACCTCGAACGTGCAAACGCCAGCCTTTGTCACCACCGCCGGAAACTGGGGCTCAGGATCTTCACAGATTGGCCCCGGAACCACGGTCCTGTTCTGTGGCACGTTTAATCTCTCAGTGGGCAGTTCGCTCGCCAGCTTCCTGGGGAGTGGCAATTCCACCAGCCCAGTCACTTTCAAACTGGATTCGAACGCCATCATCCAGTCTCCAGCGATGGGTTCGGATTCCGCGGGAGCGTTCAACTGCAACGGCAAGAGCTACGTAACCGTCGACGGGGATGGGACTGGCACCATCGAAAACACGGCGAATGGAACGGGGCTGGCAAATGCGCGATCCAGCAGTGGACTTTATTTTAGTAACTGTACCAATGCTGTAGTGAACGGGTTAGTCATTAAGAACATCTATCTGAATCAAGAAAACAATTCCAGCGGGAGCGGGCAGTATACCGCTGACATTGCGTGCGGAGGCGTTACAACTACTGGCTCTACCTGCACGGGCATGCAGATTTACAACAACACGCTCAACAATGCACGGGCCGGAATCAATATCAACTTCGACAGCGGCAATGACGCGAGCAAGGTGGCGATCTACAATAACACGATCAGCGATCACGCTTGGGGTATCACCTTCGCCGCGGATAACGCTTCTTCCACGGCGTCGGGCGTGATTATCCATGATAACAACATCAACAGTTTCTTGAACTGGACGGACAATGTGGCCACGTATCACACGGATGGGCTCATTCTCTACAATGACGTAAACGCTAAGTCCTACGACACATATCAGATTTACAACAATCACTTTTCTGGCAGTCTTGGGAAATACTCGGCTACCGGCTATATCGCCTGTGGAAGAATGTCCACCTGCACCATCTTCAACAACGTTATGGTGGACACGGGATCCACTCCGGCCTACGGGTACATCTGGCTTTATACGCCCAATGGACCTGATTCGGTCTATAACAACACGCTGGTGGCATCAAGTGGCGGTGGTTTCGGCGTGACACTAGGCGACGACGCCGGTCTCGGCGGGGGTACGACTTCCAATCTTACCGTAAAAGACAATATCTTTATCAACGTAACCGTCGGGATTCATGACTACAGAAGTCTTACGACAGATGTGGCTGCTTCGGACAACAATGTGTGGCGAACCCCGTCTGGCGATGCGCCTCAATTTGCGACGAATGACGGCAGCGAATTCAGTTATGCGACTTGGCAAAAGGATGGGTTTGACCTGAATAGCACGACCAGTGATCCGTTGCTTGCCAGCAACTATGTGCCACAGTCGGGATCGTCAGCGATCGGACTTGGTGCGAATCTGACCCCTCTCAATGTACCTCCCCTTGACGTTGACATGGCCGGCAATCCTCGTCCCGCGAGTGGTGGCGTATCGTGGGTCTCGGGCGCCTTCAATAACACGAGTGGCGGCCTAGCACCGCCCACGGGACTTGTTGCAGTCGTGAAATGATCTTGACCCGGATTTAGCGGCGGCGGGGCCTACTCCACGGAGTGGCGTCCTGCCGCCGTCCATACAGCTCACCCGCTTCGCCTTTCCACCCCTCATGACATACGACGATTCTCGCGGCCGGGATGAGCCCGTGGCGGCGCCATCATCGGTCAAGAGCGCGCAGGCCGCTGTGTCTGGCTCAGCCTGCAAGATCTGTGGCAACCGGGCCGGCAACAAAGAGCACGTTGTTTCCGAAATGATGTTCGGCCTGAAGGAAGAGTTTCCTTATCTAGAGTGTGGAGAGTGTGGCTGTCTGCAATTGGAAACGGCTCCGCCAGAAATGGGTACGTATTACCCACAAAATTACTATGCGTTTCGGTCTTCAAGCAGAAGGACCTGGGTCAAGGAGCTCCTCAGGCAGCTTAAGAATCGCTGTTATTTCGGCCGCGTTTCTCCTCTCGCCCGCTTCTGGGATGTTCGACATCCACACCTCCAGCTCCGCGCTTTCTCCTCAATGAAACCGTCCAGAGTGGCAAAGATTCTGGACGTTGGATGTGGGTCTGGTGCCTTCGTCCGCGATCTCTTTTCGCTGGGATTCAGCAACGTACTTGGAATTGATCCTTTCATTGCCGGTGATATCGAGGCGAGCGGCAGGGTGATAGTGAGGAAGTGCGGGTTGGACGAACTCACGGGAACTACGTGGGATGTGATCATGTTCCACCATTCCTTTGAGCACATTCCCGATCCGCACGAGACTCTGAGAACGGTTCGCAACCTGCTTGCGCCCGACGGGCAGTGTTTGATTCGAGTACCCGTGGTGTCCTGGGCTTGGAGGCATTACGGCGCAAACTGGGTCCAGCTCGACGCTCCCAGGCATTTCTTCCTTCACAGCGAAAGGAGCCTGCGGGCGCTTGCAGAACAATCCGGTTTGGTCGTTACCCGCACGGACTACGATTCAACGGAATTCCAGTTCTGCGGGAGTGAACTATATGCACGCGGCATTGCGTTTGGATCCACTGAGCCTGCGGCCTTTATCCCGCGACGAGCGGTCGCTGCCTTCAGGGCTCAGGCGCTCCGGCTCAACAAGCAACGGCTCGGAGACCAGGCAGCGTTTTACCTGGCAGTCTCTTAACCAGCACCGGGACCGTTTGCCGGCGTCGTTCTCTTCATAGTTCCATATCTTCTAAGGATCACAGACTCTGTGGACGTCATGACGAAACAATCTAGGGGCATGTCTTCCTTCGTGGGAAAGCTGCGCGAAAAATTAACCAGCGGCGGGGCCCTCAGGAATCATGCATTCCGCGGGGGCACATGGCTGGGTTTCGGCGGAGCTCTTGAACAGCTGTTCCGATTCGGACGAAGCATGTTGCTGACGCGCTTGCTTGCTCCTGAAGCTTTCGGAGTTATGGCAATCGTGTATTCAGCTAGTGCCGTTGTTGACATGCTCGCGGAAATCGGTGTCAAAGAAGCGATTATTCAAAACCCCAAAGGTCAGGATGATGACTTCGTTAACTCGGCGTGGTGGCTCGCTTTTGGTCGGGGGATTGGGATTTACCTTCTTCTTTTTGCGGCTGCTCCTTGGATTGCGAGATTCTATGGAAATCCGGAACTTGTTCCCTTGATGCGGGTCGCTCTATTGAGCATTGTGTTCCAAGGAGCTCAAAGCTCAAGGTCCTACGTTGCGCTGAAAGAGATGAAGTTCAAGCGATGGGCCCTCATCCAGTCCGGAGGCGGAGTTTGCGGTTCGTTGATTGTGGTCGCTATGGCATTTGTTGTTAAGAGCGTTTGGGCTCTCGCTATCGGGTATGCTGCTGAGAATTGTGTACGGTGCTTAGCTTCCTATGTCATCTGCCCATTTCGACCACGCTTAAAAATCGACAAAGACTCGCTCAAGGAGCTGCTGCGATTCTCAAAGGGCGTGTTTGGCCTTTCATTCCTGAACCTTATCTTCTCTCGAGCCGACATTTTTGTGCTGGGTAAGCTCTATCCCGCGGCTCAATTAGGCATCTACGCCATGGCTGTCTATTTGATCCAGGTTCCCACTTCGTTCATCATGGGCGTGTTGAGTCAGACCTTGATGCCCAGTTTTGCACGGATCCAAGAAGATTCCCCTCGCATAAACCGCATTCTTGTACGAGTGACATCTGTGCTGCTTATACTCGGGATGCCGATTGCGATCTTCGTCATCTTCGGAAGTGGAAGCTTGCTTTCGTTGTTCTATGGTCCCCGATATGCGGGAGCTTCATTGCCCCTCACGGTCGCTGCTTTAGTCGCGATTGTCAACTTGATGAATAGCCTGATAACGATGGCTTTCTATGCGACGGGACGTCCGCACCTCCATCGCCGTTGCGTCTTGATAATGGCTGTACTTATGATTGCTGCGATTTATCCCGCCGCGCGACATTTCGGGCCTGTGGGCGGACAACTGGCCGCTCTTGCGGCAGTTGTCGCCGGCTATCTGTCACAGCTTGTAGACATCCGGCGACTCACGCGGCTCGACTTGGCCGGTTACGCAAAATCATTCCCATTTGTGTTTGCTGTTTCTTGCGGAGTTATGGGATTGTTATGGGGAGTTCGCCATCTTGTTGTGACAAGTCAACCTTTCGTGAATCTTCTGTTTGGCATGTTTGGGTGCATACTCGCACTTGGTTTTTGTGGAGGAATTCTTCTGCGGCAGCTGAGCACTGAGACATGAGCTTTTGGAGTTTTCAATGCATGAGCTAGCCGAAGTGTTGGTGCACCAACAGAGGCCCGATCCAGGCCCGTTCGTGCGCTGGCATCTACGACGGAAGTTTTGCGTGATGGAAGAGTTATTCCGGAAATACCTGGCCCCTGGGGCGAAACTCGCGGACATGGGATGTGGAAAAGGCGACGCACTTGTGCTGGCGTCACTCTGCGTGAGCGGCTGTGAGGAGTGGGGGCTCGACATAAATTGTGCGGATCTCCAGGTGGCACGACAGCGCATCCCATCTGCCATCTTATGTCAGGACGACATGCACGATCCTCGGACACTCCCGAAGGAGTATTTTGATGTTGTTCACGAGTTCGGGGCGGCGTTCCTTTCCCGGGGATGGGGTATTCTGGCGCGCGTGTATCTGTCGCTGCTGAAGGACGAAGGTATCCTTCTGTGGGAACTGCCGCAGCGCTGGAGCTTGGCCCACATCTCGTATTTGTTGACCGTCGCTCCGAAGCGGAAGCCGGATGATACGAGGTTTAACCGCCTGCTGCGCAGCTTCTTGCCCTCCAAGTACAGATTTGAGAGTGACGAATCCGTGACGCGCGCCTTGCGGGCGAGCGGATGCGGGTATGAAATTCTCGAAAGAATCAGCATCGGAACATTTTACTTTCCGGCACTACTACATTTTGTTCTCGATTGGGCCTGGCGGTACTTCGGCGACGGCCTGTTTGAGTTATTCGACAGAGCCACGCATCACCTATGGCCCAGGGACATTGGATACTACTTGGTGGTTCGAAAGAAAGCTCTGCACGCGGCTTCTCAGGGGACGATATGAACCCGAACCGATTCGAGATGCCGGACAATTACTACTTTGGCGGTGGTGGGGCGACCTTTCTCCCGCCACTGGCCATCGGCATCCTGATCGTTGCGGTCATTCTAATTCTTGCGCTTCCACGGAAATACGCGGTTGCGCCGCTGCTTCTCGCGTGTATCTTGCTGCCACAGCAACTCAACGTCATCGTCGGCGGCCTCCACTTTCCGGTCGAGCGCATTCTGCTATTGGTCGGATGGGTTCGCTGTCTGAGCCGGCGCGAGTATGTCATTGGCCGGTGGAATCCACTGGACAAGTCGATCGTGTGGTGGGCCGCGCTTAATGCGATCACATTTTCACTTCTTTGGGCAGCATTGTCCGCTGTCACGAACAGAATTGGTTTCCTCTACACAAATCTGGGATCGTACCTGCTTTTTAGATTCTTGATTCGCGACAAGGCCGATGTCATACGCACCATAAAGGTTTTCGCAGTCATCGTTGCCATCATCGCCCCTCTCATGCTGGGCGAACACCTTACCAGACAGAATGGATTTTCCTTCTTGGGCGCGAATCCGCTGGCGGGGGTGCGCGATGGATCGGTCCGGGCGCAGGGGCCATTTGCTCATGCCATCATAGCGGGCACGTTTGGTGCGATGCTAATGCCGTTATTCGTCGGCCTGTGGTGGCGGCGTGAACATAATCGATGGTTGCTGGGATTGGGAATTGCTGGCTCGGCCGTGATGACGATCGCGTCGGCTTCCAGTACTCCTCTAATGGCGTTTGGTGCTGGAACGCTGGCGCTACTGTTTTGGCGCGAGAGGAAGCGATTGCGGGTGTACCGCTGGGGCGTCGTCATTGTTCTAGTAACTCTGCATCTGGTAATGAAAGCTCCCGTTTGGTTTCTCATCGCTCGCGTCGGAGGCACAACCGGAGGTAGTGGATACCACCGGGCCGTGTTGATAGACAACTTCGTAAAGCATTTCTCGGAGTGGTGGCTGATCGGTACACGAAATAACGCCGACTGGGGTTACTACATGTGGGACGTGGACAACGCTTATGTGGCTGCTGGCGTCGGCGGCGGCTTAATTACGTTCATCCTGTTTATCGCCATCCTGGTGTATGCGTTCAAGAGAATCGGCGCGGCCAGGAAACTCGCGGAAAGATCTCCGAAAGACGCGCGTTTGATTTGGGCAATTGGCGCCGCGCTGTTCGCGAATGCCGTAGCGTTCTTTGGTATTTTCTATTTTGACCAGAGCATTGTCGCCTGGTATGCGCTACTCGCCATGGCAGCGGTCTCGGCTAAGTTGATCCCGCCTAAGAAAACACCAGGATTGGAAGGGAAGAGCGCTGGGCTCAGCGCGGAAGCGCCCGCGTCACAGGGTGTGCACGTCTTCACTCCGGCGTAGAGAACGAGCTCGGGACGCAGGCGAATATAGAAATGGATACACAAACCCAAGAACCAACAGTGTCAGTCATTATAGTGACCTGGAATGGTAAGAAATACGCGCTCGAGTGCCTTACTTCCTTGCAGGAACAGCGGAGCGATCTTCCGTTCGAGGTCATTGTTGTTGATAACGCGTCGACTGACGGAACGCCCGACGCCATTGCGGACCAGTTCCCCAATGTATTGTTGATTAGAAATCACAGTAATCTCGGTTTTGCGAAGGCCAATAATATCGGGATTGCCCGCAGTCGCGGCAAATACGTCGCTTTAGTGAATTCGGATGTCGTCGTTCCCCACGGGTGCCTGGACAGATTGGTCGACTATTTGGCGAAGAATCCAGGCATCGGTCTTATCGGACCGAAGATGTTGAGCCCGGACGGCAGTATAGGTCAATCCGTAATGCGTTTACCTACGGTATGGAATACCATCTGCAGCGCCTTGGGGCTGCATACACTATTCCCGGCATCAAAGGTGTTCGGCGGGTTTCTGATGGAGGGCTACGCCTACGATCGCATCGATGACGTGGAAGTGCTGACCGGTTGGTTCTGGATGGTCCCGCGCATTGCATTGCAGCAGGTAGGAGGACTGGACGAGCAGTTCTTCATGTATGGCGAAGATATCGACTGGAGCCATCGTTTCCTAAAAGCTGGATGGCGAGTTGTGTTCTATCCCGATGCGGAAGCACTGCATTACGGGGCAGCAAGTTCAGCCGAGGCCCCTACCCGCTTCTATATTGAAATGCGGCGTGCGAATCTCCAGTATTTTCGGAAGCATCACGGACGGGTCGGGAGCATCGGTTACATTCTGGCTACGTCTATCCACGAGTTAGTTCGAATCGTTGGGTACAGTGTTGTTTACTGCTGCGGCAAGGCGCGCAGGTCGGCGGCGGTATTCAAGATGAGCAGAAGCGTTTCTTGCCTTAAGTGGATTTGCGGGGTGGGATCCGCCACACAGTGAAGTCATTAGCGAACGTCAAAAGCGGGGACGCCGGGCAGCTACGTTGCGAATCTGCAACGCCCTGGAGCTACGTGTTAGTCACAGCCGCACACAATGAAGAAGCCTTCATTGAGAAAACAATTACAGCGGTCTGTGCGCAGGAGGTTCGGCCCAAGAAGTGGGTAATTGTCGATGACGGGTCGAACGACAATACGGCCATGATCGTTCAGGAGTACGCGCAGAAACGCAC
>PLHN01000362.1 GCA_003139975.1 Acidobacteriaceae bacterium | reverse complement strand
CGCTGTCCGCCGGAAAGCTCGTTGGGCTTGTGGTTCATGCGGTCTGCCATGCCAACGGAAGCCAATGCCGCTTTGGCGCGCTCCATGCGTTCCGCCGACGGCACACCCGCGTAAATCAGCGGCAGCTCCACGTTATGCAGCGACGTGGCCCGCGCCAGCAGATTGAACGTCTGAAACACGAAGCCAATTTCCTTGTTGCGAATGCGGGCCAGTTCGTCATCGTCAAGTTCGCTCACCAGTTGCCCGTTCAGCCAGTACTGCCCCTTGGAAGGCGAATCCAGGCAGCCAATCAGATTCATCAGCGTCGATTTGCCCGATCCCGAGGGGCCCATGATGGCGACATATTCGTTGCGCTGGATGCGCAGGTTGATCCCGCGCAGCGCGTGCACCTGTTGCTCCGAGCCCATGTCGTAGGTCTTCCACAGATCCTCGGTCGCGATCATGCAGGAGTCTGGCGCCGCCCAGTTCGTAGGCCGTTCGCTGCCTGGCCTGTCAATGGAAAGTAGTTCCGCAGTCGCCATTTTTTTCTCCTTATCCGGCTCTGGCACGGGCGCTCCTAATGGCCGTTCCTTACTTTGACGTGCTAACGCGCTATCGGTTAGTCGCCACTCGCAGAGACGCGGCTGGCCGCGTCTCTCTCTCGGAATCTGACGGGCAGAGACGGGGCAAACCCCGTCTCTACCAGGATCCTAGCTGCTTTCTTCTTCTTTTTTCGGAACCGAATTGTCTATCTTGACATTCGTTCCCGGTTTCAAGGTGCGCAAAACTTTGTAGCTGCCCGTAATGATTTCGTCACCCTCGTGCACGCCCTTGGTTACCTCAATGTCGGTCGTGCCGCTGATGCCCGTTTCCACGGGAACAAACTCCGCCTTTTTGTTGCGAATCACGAAAACACCCTGAATTTCTTCTTTCTGTTTCGCTTCGACCGGAGCCGCAGCCTGCACAAGACCTTTCCCGTCCTTCGGTGTCAGGTCCGCCTGGGTGCGCACCGTCAACGCCTGGATGGGAATACTGACGACGCTATTCCGCGTCGCGGTCGTAATCTTCGCGGTTGTTGACAGCCCCGGCCGCAAGTCCGGTGGCGGGTCGGTCAGCGTCACCACCACTTTGAAGTCCTTCGCTTCCTCGCTCGTCGATGTGGATTGCGAGGTCGATACGCCCGTCGAACGCACCATGGCGTTGTCGCCGATCTCACTCACCGTCCCGTGAAAAATCTTGTGCGGGATCGCATCAATGGTCACCTCGGCCGCTTGGCCAATCTGCACGTTGACGATGTCGGTCTCGTCCACCTTCACTTCCGCCGTAATCACCGACATGTCGGCGATCGTCATCAGGGTGCTTCCCGGCGAGTTCTGGATCCCCATTACCACCGTCTCCCCTTCACGCACCGGAAGATTCGTAATCACGCCGTCGAAAGGCGATGCATAGATCGTTTTCTGTAGTACGTCGGAAACCCGCGCCAGGTTCGCCTGATTCTGAGCGATGTGCTTCTGGGCGGAATCCATCTGCGCTTTGGCCTGATCGATCCGTGCCTGGGCTTGCGCCAGTCCGGCTTCGGCCGATTCCCAAGCGGCTTTCTTCGTGTCGTAATCCTGCTTGGCGATGAGCGCATCCTTATAGAGCCCCTGGGCGCGTTCCCAATCCAACCGTGCATGATCGGCGTCCGACTTCGCCCGATTCCAATCTGCCCGCGAAGTTTCAAGGGCCGCTTGCGCGGCCACGTAGTCGGTCTGCGCCGCTTGCACCGATGCCTTGGTCGCATGCACGTCCGCCGAAGACTGCACGTTTTCTAGCTGCGCTACGACCTGTCCCTTCTGGACGCGGTCGCCCTCCTTGACGTGCAGCTTGACGATCTTGCCGAACGCGTTCGCCCCGAGGTTTACGTAGGTTTTGGGTTTGATCTCCCCCGATGCGCTGACGATCGCACTCAGATTCTGCTTTTGCGCTTTCCCGGTTTGTACGGTAACCAGGTTCTTGCGGCTCTGGTACACCGTGACGGCAACAACAATCGCGAGCGCCACAACGGCGCCCACTCCGATCAGTACTTTTTTCCAGGTCTTCATGCAGTCTAATGATTGCAGTCGCAACCGAAACACACTGTACCGCGCGTTTGCTTGCGCCCCTTTACGTGGTTTTTAGATAACCCGAAACCGGATCGCCCGCAGTCTCGATCCATTATCAACTACGTTCCAACCCAATACAAAGTTCCCCGGTGGGGTGCAGAAGACTCGTCCAGGCGCGGAACTGCCGCCGATTTCAAGAGACCACGCTCAGACCCAAGTCATTATAGCGTGGAGGCATGTCAAGTCGAATGGCTAGCAAGCAATACCACTTGCGCCACCACTGCCTGCAAGGCGCGGATTCTTAAGACAGTTAGCGAACCGTCCGGCATGGAAAATCTTTTCCGCCCAGGCCACTTTCCCTTGCCTTGTTGTATCCAATGAACATAGAATCACTGGTATAGCAGTCTCTGGCAAGGCAGGTCCCTCAATGTTTTCCTCAGGTTCCCTAAGTCGGTGGTCGGTTGGTGTTGGTGTACTGGTAAGCGCGTTCGCATTGGGTCTCCCGGTCGTTTCCCCAGCCCAGGACAAGAATGCGGATGCTAAGGCCGCCATTACCCAGGCGTCCACCCCGGATAGTCAGACCGACCCCCTGAAGCGGCCCCTGCCGGAGAAACAGAAAAAGGCCAATGCGAAAGCGCTCAAGATCGAGTTGAGCAAGACTTACAGGAAATGGCTCGACGAGGACGTGCGCTGGATTATTACCGACGACGAGAAAGCCACCTTCATGCAGCTTTCCAACGACGAGGAGCGCGACCAGTTCATTGAAGCCTTCTGGCAGCGCCGCGATCCTACGCCCGATACCGAAGAAAACGAGTTCAAGGAAGAGCACTACCGCCGCATTGCCTATGCCAACGAGCACTACGCCGCCGGCATCCCCGGCTGGAAGACTGACCGCGGCCGCATGTACATCGTGTTTGGCCCGGCTGATGAAGTCGAATCCCACCCCTCGGGCGGCAGCTATGAACGCCCCATGGAAGAAGGCGGCGGCCAAACGTCGACGTTCCCGTTTGAGCAATGGCGCTATCGCTACATCGAGGGCATTGGCCAGGAGGTCATCATCGAGTTCGTCGACAGCTGCATGTGCGGCGACTACCACATGACCATCGACCGCTCCGAAAAGGATGCCCTGAAGTACACTCCCGGCGCCGGCCTCACTATGTACGAGCAAATGGGGATGGCGAGCAAGGCCAGCCGCTTCAACAACGGCCTGGAGCAGTTGGGCACCGGACCCATGAATTCAGATTTGCAAACTAAGCAATTCGACCGCCTGGAGCAATTTGCCAAGTTGCAGGCAGCGCCGAAAGTAAAATTCAAGGATCTCGAGGAAGTCGTCAGCCACAAAATCAGCGTCAACCTCATGCCCTTTGATGTGCGCGCCGACTTCGTGAGGGTCACCAGCGACACTGTCCTGGTTCCAATCACCATCCAAGTCAGGAACCGCGATGTCACCTTCCAGAACAAAGACGGCGTTCAGCGCGGCACGGTTAACATTTTCGGCCGCGTCACTACCCTGACCGGCAAGATCGTCCAGACCTTCGAAGACACGGTTCAGATCGACGTGCCGCCCGAACTGCTCGCCAAGACCGCCGAAAATTCCTCGGTCTACTGGAAGGCGATCCCCCTTCGCGTCAGCCAGAATCGCTACCGCCTCGACATCGCCGTCAAAGACGTGAACGGCGACCGCACCGGTTCCTGGAGCCGCGGCATCGTTATCCCCGATTTCAGTGAGGACCACCTCAGCAATTCCTCGCTCATCATCGCCGATCAGATGGAGCCGGTTGCCGCCAAGAATGTTGGCACCGGCAATTTCGTCATCGGAACCATGAAGGTTCGCCCGCGCGTGCAGTCTTCCGATGGCAAGCCGGTTTCCTTTAAACGCGATCAAAAACTCAATTTCTGGATGCAGGTTTACAACCTCAGCGTGGACGAGAAGACCCATAAGCCTTCCGCCACCATCGAGTACAACGTTACCGACGCCAGCAATAAGGCCGTCATTCATACCGTGGAATCCACCGACACCATGGGCAACGTGGGCGATCAGGTCACGCTGCAGAAAACGCTCTCTGCGGCTAACCTGCAGCCCGGCATTTACAAAATCGAGATCAAGGTAAACGACAAACTTTCCAAGCAGACAGTCGATCCCACCGCAACATTCGCGGTGGAGTAAACTGCCTGTTCAAAGGAGCGGCGGCCCACTTCGTCCGTCGCTAGAAGTTGGTGGGCGCGATGATCAAAAAGCTCGGGTTCCTCGTGACCGTCCTGCTCTTGGCGTTTCCGGCCTGGTCTGCTTCTCAATCCGGCACGATCTCCGGCTTCGTCCGCGATTCCAGTGGTGTTCCGCAAATGGGGGCCGTCGTTGAACTCTTGCCCCAGCTCAGCGCCGGAATACTCCAGCCTGCCTCCCAAACCGTGAAAGCCTTTACCAACGATCGCGGCTTCTATTCCATCGCCAAACTCCTGCCGGGACTCTACAGCGTCAAGGTCAGCGCTCCGTCGTTTCTTCCCACCCTGCGCGAAAGGGTTGGCATCCGCGCCGGGGCCAGCCTCATGGTCAACATCACCATGACCAACCTGTTCGAAGCCATCCAGCTCGTCACCTTGCCCACGCAGTCCGATCAGGACGACTGGAAATGGACTTTGCGTTCCATCTCCAACCGACCCGTTTTGCGCGTGCTCCCCGACGGCACCACGGCGGTGGTTGAGCATGCGAATCCCGGCGACTTAAAAGGATCCCTCGCGCTCCTCGGCGGCTCGCTCGGAGAAGGTTTCGGCAATTCGGCCGACATGAGCGCTGCCTTCTCCGTCGAACGTTCCCTGTTATCGAGCGGCACTGTCCGCCTCAACGGAGACCTGGGCTACGGTTCCGACGGCGCTGGCATTCCCGCGGCCGTGCTCCGCACCACCTACACCGGCCACTTCAATAACTTCTCGGAGCCCTCTTTCTCGCTCACCGCGCTCCGCTTCAATTCTTCCGATCTCAATACGATGCCCGCCGCCACGCTCCAGGCCATCTCGCTCACCAGCTCCGACCGTGTCGTTGTGGGTGACCGCCTCGAGTTGAGCGTCGGCAGCGAGCTGCAAACCATTCAGTTCCTCGGCCGCGTTCGCTCCTTCCGGCCCTTCGGCTCGGCTGATCTCCACCTCTCCCCGAATACCGTCTTCGAATACCAGTATCAAAGTTCCGTGCCCCGTTCAGCCGCTGAAGATCTTTCCGGGGATCATCTCGACCCGGCTTCTTCCGATCCCGGCGCCACCGGCCCGCGCATGAGCATGACCAATTTTTCGCCCGCCGTTGAGCGCGCCCGTCACCAGGAAATCTCTCTCTCCCAGCGCGTCGGCAGAACCAACATGCAAATCGCGGTTTTCTCCGACGCCATTGCCGATCCTGTCCTCACCGGCATCGGCGATCTCTCCACCGATTCCGGAGACATCCTTCCCGACATTTATTCCGGCACCTTCAACTACCAGGGCAACGATTTCTCCACCCGCGGCGTGCGCCTGGTTCTGCAGCGCAAGCTTCTGTCCGACCTGACTGCCACCCTCGATTACGCGTACGGCGGCGTGCTCGATCTCTCGCGTCCCGACATTCAGATCGAGGATGCCCGCGACTTTATCCGCACCGAGACCCGCCAGGCCGTCGCCGCCAAGTTCAGCGGAACCGTGCCCAAATCCAAAACGCACTGGACCGCTTCCTACCGCTACACGGGCGGCCATATCCTGACTCCGGTTGATCTGTTCAACACCTCGCCGGGCCAGGCCGATCCTTATCTCAATTTCTTCTTCCGCCAGCCGATCCCTTCCAGCTTCCTCGCCGGACACCTGGAGCTCCTCATCGATCTCCGCAACCTCCTCGCCCAAGGCTACGTTCCCGTCCTCGCGCAGGACGGCCACACCGTCTACCTCGTGCAGTCCGCGCGCGCCGTGCGCGGCGGCTTAGCTTTCAGTTTCTAACCCTCGCCGGGGACGGGCACATCGTGTGTGCCAGCCTGAGTTCCCCAAAAGCCAGACCGAATCTCTTCTGCCCATAAATCACTTAACTTCTGCCTTCAGTCGTCTATAATGCGCAAATCTTAAAATTGAGCGTGTTTTCTGTGCGCGCGAAACGCTGATTGCATAGCGAGACAGAAGGAGCCTGGATATGAAATTACGCCTCGTATTGATCTGCATCTTCTTGTTGTCCTCCATCCTCGCAGCTCAAACCTTTCGCGGAACCATCCTCGGAACCGTCACCGATCCCTCCGGCAATGTGGTCGCCGGGGCCACGGTCAAAGTGCGCAACACCGCCACCGGTCTGGAGCGCACAGTAACCACCAGCGCCAGCGGCAGCTACACCATTTCCGAGCTGCCCATCGGCACCTACTCGGTCGCCGTAACCCAAAGTGGCTTTCAGACCTCAGTCACCAGCGACGTTGCAGTCGACGTCGCCACCGAACGTCGCGTCGATGTTCAGCTCAAAGTGGGCCAAGTGACCCAGACGGTCGAAGTCTCCGGCGGCGACCTTCCCCAGATCGAAACCACGTCCAACGACCTTGGCGGCGTGCTCACCAGTCAGGCTGTAGAGGATCTCCCCATTAACGGCCGCGACTACACCAAGCTCATCTTTCTCAATCCTGGCGTCGCCGGTTCCCCAGATCAGATCACAGATTCGCCAGGTTCATTCGGCGAGTTCTCCATGAACGGCGCACGCGGCCGCTCTAATAACTATCTGCTCGACGGCACCGACATGAACGACGGCTACCGCAACGATCCCGCCATTAACCAGGGCGGCGTGTTCGCGGTGCCATCGGCCATCCTGCCGATCGGAGCCGTGGACGAGATGAAGGTACTCTCCAACTTCCAGCCCGAGTACGGCCGCAATGCCGGAGCCGTCGTTAACATCGTTACCAAGAGCGGCTCGAATAACTGGCACGGAGAAGCTTTCGAGTATTTCCGCAACGACGCCCTCGATGCGCGCAATTATTTCGATAGCGTGTCGCAGCGTGCGCCTTTCCATAACAATCAGTTCGGCGGCGCCTTCGGCGGCCCCATTGTCAAGAACAAGACCTTTTTCTTCATGGATTACGAAGGCCAACGCGAGTCGGTCGGAACTGTAACCCTGGCGTGCGTGCCTGATCCTGCCCAAGTCGCAGTTGACCTCGCAGCCCTGGGAACCTCAGCCAGCACCGTTACCCAGCAGATGCTCAAGTTCTGGCCAGCGCCAAATATTCCAGGAACCTACGGGCCCGGACTCACTAGCCCGACCCCTGGCGCGGGGGAAGATGCTGGATGCCCTTTGGGCCCCGACGCTTCGCTGGTCACCCCTTCGTACAATAATCTGAGCAGTCTGATCGCCAAGATTGACCACAATTTCAACACCAACAATATTCTGACCGGCCGCTATTTCTTCGGTGACAGCACGCAGTCCTTCCCGCTCGCCCTCACCGCCTCAGGGGGACAACTTCCGGGCTTTAACACCATCACGCCGACCCGAGTCCAGCTAGTCGCTCTCTCCTACGTCCACACCATCGGCATCAACAAGGTGAACGAGGTGCGCTACGGCTGGAACCGCTTCGCCGAAGGTTTTTTCCCTCAGGATCAGAGTTTCCATCCCTATGAAAACATCGGGCTCTGCGCCGGAAGCTCGTTGGCGGACTGTTCGGGCGGCGGTCCGCATGACTCCGGCTTGCCTATTACTCTGGTTTCGGTGACACCGACGGGTGCCAGCAGCTTCTTTGCCCAGCCCGGCTCAACTTCAGGCGATCCCCGCACCCGCGTCGACTCCAACAATCAGTTCGTCGACAGCTTTTCCTGGAAGATCGGAAAGCACGACATCAAAATGGGTTTTGAATTCCGCCGCACCAGCGTCACGCAGGGGGAATTCCAGAAGTACTTCCGTGGACGCCTGAAATTCTCGAACTTGACGACTTTTCTGGGGGGAATTCCCGAAGGAGGCGGCTTCGGAAGTCTCCAATATTCGGGCGGCTCAACTGCTCGCCATACTTTCGAAAACAACTACGGCCTATATTTGCAAGACAGCTTCCGCATGAACACGCGGCTCACGCTCAACTACGGACTGCGCTGGGATTATTACGGCGTGATCCAAGAGAAAAATAACTTGTTTGCCAATTATGTGGTCTCGAGCTTCGATCCAACCACCGATATCGGCGCCGGGGCTTTGACTCAGGTGGGCACGAACGGGCTGAATACCCTCTATCAACCGTACTATAAGAATTTTTCGCCGCGTGCCAGCATCGCCTGGGATGTAACCGGCAAGAGCAGGACCGTGGTTCGCGCTGGAGCCGGTCTTTTCTATGACGCCTTTTCTCAGGACATGTTTCTGGGCCATCTCCCTTATCCTGCCTACTACGCTCCGGGTCCGGGCTATGGCAACTTCGGACCAGATCCCATCACTGCCGCAGGGGCCAGCGCGCTGACGCTTGCTTCCGGCATCCAACCTGGGCAACCCGTCTACGGAACCTCTGGCTGCGGCATCGAGGTCGAATGCGATATTTTCGGTGTCGACCAGCATATTAAAACGCCCTACATGGAGAACTACAACATCAACATCCAGCAGCAGATCACTAGCAAGGCCACGCTGCAATTGGGCTATGTGGGCTCACAGGGGCACCGCCTTTTCCGCTTCTACGACATTAACCAGCCGACGAACGCGATTGTGACCCAGTGCGACACTGGAATACCAACACCACTGCCGGGTTGCGCCGCGGGGTCAATCAATGACTTTAGCGTTCCGCGCCCATTCAGCTCTCCCTACAGCGCGGGCGCATTTACTCAGGAGGGCGCAATCTACGTCTTCCAGGAAAAGTCCACCGGAAAATCCAACTACAATTCGCTCCAAGCCAGCTTTAAGATCAACGGCTGGCGCGGCATTACGTCGGTCGTCAACTACGTTTGGTCCAAGTCGCTCGACAACTCCAGCGACCTGGAGGACTTCGTCGTCAACGCGGCCCAGCCTCAAGACAGCAACAACCCGCAGCGCGAATATGGACCGTCGAACTTTAACATTCCTCATCGCCTGACATGGGTCTTTGGTTACGTACTGCCAAACCAGGGCGGGAACATGCAGCGCCTGAAAAACGGTTGGGGGTTCGACAGTACCGTCTCACTACAAAGCGGTCAGCCGTTCACGCTGAACTACAACGCCGAGGACGACTACAGTGGAGGCGGTGAAGGCTATGACCGGCCCGACGTAGTTGGCCCTATCGTTTACCACCGGCACGATCCATCCAACTACCTGGACCTGTCGGCCTTTGCCATGCCCTGCGAAAACAACGGAACTATTTCGGGCTTCGCGTCAGACTGTGTGCCCGGCACCCGCCACTACGGGAATCTAGGGCGCAATTCGCTTGTAGGTCCCACCTACAAGCAGTGGGACATTGCTCTCTACAAAGATACCGCCATCTCAGAACGTGTGAAGGTCCAGGCGCGCGCCGAGTTCTTCAACATTTTGAATCATCCCAACTTCTCGAGTCCACTGCTGCCGAGCTTCATCGCCGACCCGGCCGCCAACTACGTGAGCGGCTTGCCAGGCTTCGTGGCCGGCGCCCCAGGGCGCGAAGTCGGTAACGGTGGCTACCAAATCACCGCCACCGGCGACGTCGGCATCGGCAACCCGTTCCTTGGCGGCGGAGGCCCGCGCGGCATCCAGCTAGCCGTCAAGTTCAGCTTCTAGTTTTCGCAACACCAACCCTTGGCTCCTCTCGCCTCGTGCGAGAGGAGCCTTTTTTGTTCCACCGGCTTGCTTGACCGCCCTGTTACAATCCCTCCGACGACGCCCTAACGCAATTTCGGCGTTTAGAACGGATGTCGCTCGAGAAGATGGATCTAGACGCGCAAAAGAGTGTTAAGTGATTTATTTATAATGCTTTGCTGATAAGTCTTTATTCTTCAAAGATCTGGCGGGAATCATCGCTAAATCTCTGATTCTAAAGGACCACTTAAGGGAGGGGTCTCAGTACTAACCAGTAAACACAAAGGAAACAAACCGGCGAGACGCAAAACTCATGACCCCAAATCTACGCGAGCGACGATCCCAAAAGCGCACTCCCATCCAAGTGCCCGTCAAAGTTCGCCCCAAAGACGCCGAAGGCTCCGAGCAATCGGCCCTGACTCGCGACTTGAGTTCCTCGGGAATCTTCCTCTATTCCGAATCTGCTATCGAGCCGGGAGCAAAGCTCGAACTGGTAGTTATGCTGCCCCAAGAGTTAGGCCTGGGTTCGGGAGGTTGGACGCTGTGCCAGGCATCGGTTGTCCGCGTGGAACAGTCCGATGGCAAAGGCATTGGCATCGCCGCAACGCTCGACCGCATAGATCAACTGCCCGAACTAACCTGACATCGCGGTTCGCGCGAATGCCTCAGGGACGTTTTTCTCAACTTGAGCAACCCGCAAAAAAATCTGCGTCGGCATGCACAAACGGCCTTCCCAAGCACCAGAGTTGGTGCAATAATGGCCCCTCTTAAAACAAACTAAAATCAGAGCAACCGAATTTTGTTCGTGTGCCCAGGTACTTCTCGATGTGGATGGAAAAACTTTTCGGTGGAGTGCTCGAATTGGAGACCCCAATCGGTCCCCGTTTCCTCGACTTGAATTTCTTCGAACGCGTGCGCTTGCTGTGGACGTTCCGGCACTTCCTGTCGCTCCCGCAGCAGGTTTTGCGCCCCAGTGAACTGCGGTTAATCGATCGCCTCGCGAACGAGAACAGATTTGTTGCGAAGTCCGCGATCGCCGAGCATGATCGCCCCGTCATTGGCAGAGTCGAACGCCAGCATGCCCCGTCTGGCTCCGATGGATTATTGATCGGCGGACAAGGTGATGAAACTCCGGGCTTAGCCGCTCAGGATGGTCTGGAGCGCGCGGCCTGATCCAAAAACCCAATCCCAGAAACTCACCGCTAAAACTCCAGATCGAAGCGCGATTTCCGATCCTTGAATCGCTAATAGAGCCTGGAAACGCTAGTAACAGATGTAACCAGGCAGGCCGCTTTTAAGGGTCAACAGAAGCAGAATCTCCCTATACTCGATCTTGTGCAGCCCTCCGGTCAGCGGGTGAACCCAAGCGTCACGCAGTTGCTCGAAAAGAACGGCGTGATGGAAGTGTTGGTCTGTGCTCTTACGTTCATCGCGTATCTGGGGACCCTGACGTTCGGCTTCGTGTATGACGACAAGCCCGTGATCGTGGACAATGCCGCGATTCGTTCCTGGCACGATGTGGTTCATAGCCTTATTCCTGGCGCTTCAAACAGAGTCGCGGGTTTCCCGGGCGCGACCTTTTACCGGCCAGTAACGGCCCTGTGGACGCGCCTCAACTACGCCGTTTTTGGCCTGAATCCAGCGGGATGGCACTTTGCCATGCTCGCAGCCAATGTCCTGATGACGTACCTCGTCTTTGCGGCCGTCAAAAGGCTAGCGGGCAATCGCAATACGGCCGCTGTTGCTGCCATCCTCTTCGGACTGCATCCAGTCCACGTGGAAAACGTAGCCTGGCTCTCCTCTGTGAACGACTTGCTGATGTCGCTGCTACTGCTCGGCAGTTTCCTCGCATACCTCNNAACCGCCGCCGTTTTCCCGCTTCTGATTCTCGGTTTTGCCATCCTCTTCGCCCATTCCCGCTCCTCCGGAAGTGCAGGCCTTTGGCCAGCCGTGCAGGAGGGCTCCGCTTCCATCCCCTACTTCGTGGTTCTTGCGGCCTATCTGGCTTTTCGGAGGTCGGCGCTGCATGGCCTACCGACGCCCATCGCGCCTCTGAGCTGGACCACGATGATCCTCACTTGGCCATCCGTGATTTGGTTCGACCTCAAACATCTGCTTCTTCCGATCTCTTCCAGTGAGTTCTACTCTTCGGCCTATGTAACCGCGCCTGGCTTTGAGAACTTCCTGTTGCCCGTCCTTTTCCTGCTG
>PLHN01000499.1:2256-3542 GCA_003139975.1 Acidobacteriaceae bacterium | reverse complement strand
GAGAAGAAGCGCAATCCGGTGGCTCCGTTCATCACGTCGACGTTGCAGCAGGAGTCTTCGCGCAAGCTGCGCTTCAGCGTGAAGCGCACCATGATGATTGCCCAACGCCTTTATGAGGGTATTGAGCTGGGCGGCGAAGAAGGGCTGGTCGGTTTGATCACGTATATGCGTACCGACTCGACTCGGGTTGCGCCCGAGGCGATCCTGGAAGTGCGCGAATATATCGCGAGCGAATACGGGCCCCAGTACATGCCCGAAAAGCCGAACACATATAAGGAGAAGAAAGAAGCGCAGGCAGCACACGAAGCCATTCGTCCCACGTCGGCGATGCGGCATCCCGATAAGGTCAAACAATACCTGCAGGAAGATGAATTCAAGGTTTACAAGCTGATCTGGCAGCGCTTTATCGCGTCGCAGATGAATCCGGCCGTGTTTGACCAGACCACGGTGGATATCGACGCGAAATCGCCCAACGAAGTTTTCTGGTTCCGCGTGACTGGTTCGGTGATGAAGTTCGATGGCTTCCTCAAGGTCTACGAAGAGTCGAAGGACACAAAGGACGAAGAGGACGAAGAGCTGAAGCACAAGCTGCCGCCGCTCGAAGCGGGGCAGAAGCTGACCTTGAAGGAACTGAAGCCAGAGCAGCATTTCACCGAGCCGCCTCCGCGGTACAACGAAGCGTCGCTGGTGAAAGAGCTGGAAGAGCGCGGCATTGGGCGGCCCTCTACCTACGCGACCATCCTGAGCACGATTCAGGAGCGGCAGTATGCGCAGAAAGTCGGCGGCAAGTTTACGCCCACCGAAATCGGCCTTGTCGTTACCGATCTGCTGGTGGAAAACTTCAAAGATATTTTCGATTTTCAGTACACGGCGCGGCTGGAAGAAGAACTCGACGAGATTGAAGAAGGCAAGGAGAAGTGGACGGATGCGCTAGGTGACTTTTACAAGAAGTTCGCCAAGGATCTCCGATACGCCGAAAAGCACATGGAGAACATCAAGCGTATGGAGAAGCCCACGGACGAGAAGTGCGAGCGCTGCGGCGCGCCGCTCGTTATCAAGTGGGGCAAACACGGCTCCTTCTACGCTTGCAGCACCTACGACAAGGAAGATCCAAACTCCTGCACGTTCACCAAGGAAAATCCCATTAATCTGCCGGACCTGGATTCGGCCGACGTGCAGGAGACTACGCAGGAGGAGTACTGCGAAAACTGCGGTCGCGTGATGGTGCTGAAGCGCGGACGCTTCGGGCAGTTCATGGCGTGCACCGGCTATCCCGATTGCAAGAC
>PLHN01000499.1:0-2247 GCA_003139975.1 Acidobacteriaceae bacterium | reverse complement strand
TGCAAGTACGTGAAGCAGAATTTCATTGGCGTAAAGTGCCCGTTGTGCAAGGAAGGCGAACTGGTCGAAAAACGGGCTCGCAAGGGCAATACTTTTTACGGCTGTGGGAACTATCCGAAATGCAAGTTCACATCGGCTGCGAAGCCGATTGCGGAAAAGTGCCCGTCCTGCGGGCATGAGTATCTTGTTGAACGCATGCGAAAAGACGGCACCGTGATCGCGTGTCCGAACAAGGAATGCGATTACGAGCGGGCGGCGGAGGTCGCCGCTGACGCAGCTGCGAAGTCAAGTTGAGATGTTGAAGGCTTGCGCGGCAGAAATCACTTCACACTAAACGAGGCGAGAATATGGCGAAAAAAGCAACTACACACGACGGAATGCTGATGTTGGAGCTTTACGATCTCCGCCGCGAGGCGGAGATGCGCAAGGCGAGGAACTGGTTCATGGTGGATTTCTGGCCGCTGAATGCCGACGATTTTCTGAAAGTCGCCAACGCATTCCCGAGCCAGGAGAACAACTGGCTGCGCCAGGTTGGCGGCTATTGGGACATGGCCGCATCTTTAGTGCTGCAGGGCGCGCTGCACGAAGAACTGTTTCTCCAGCCCGGTTGCAGCGGGGAAATGTTCTTCTTCTTCGCGAAAATCCAGCCCTTCCTCAAAGAGTTGCGCCAGAAGATGAACAATCCCGACGCGTGGTCGAACATGGAGAAGGTGGCGACCGGATCGAAGCTGGCTCGCAAGCGCCTGGAACGTGTGTCTGTCAACGTTGAAGCTCGGCGCAAACAACTCGCGAAGGCGGCGAAGAAAGGCTGATCCAGCTCAAGGCGAGTTGGCATCCAGCTTCTTTGGCGATGGATTGAAGAACGTTCCGGTCATGCCGGAAATATTTTTTCCTCCGTTCTTCTCCGATGTTCTCGCCGCCTTCTGCTATCCTAAACAGTTGTGCGGATGCTCTGGTGGTTATTGATTCTTGCAGTCAGTACAGCGGCAGTGGTGTCGGTTGCAGTCCTGCTTTTCACGCGAGTTCGGCGCCAGTTGAAGCAAGCGTCGGGCCGTGCAGCGGAATCCGACTCGCTCGACCGGCCCTCATCCACCCCCGACGCCTGATCCGTCTCATGAAAGGAAAGCAATGACGAAAGCAGCGACTCAGGTTTTACAGCCGCAAACTCGATACCCCGAGCGGGCAAACGACTGGGCAAAGCAGGCCGCCATCGTAATTGGCGCCAGTCTTTTTGTGGCGCTTTGTGCGCGTGTCACCGTGCCGCTGCCCTTCACGCCCGTGCCGCTGACGCTGCAAAATTTTGGAGTGCTCGCCGTTGCTCTCGCGCTCGGGTCGCGTCGCGGCTTCGCCGTGCTGGCCCTCTATCTCGCCGAGGGCGCAGCAGGTCTGCCAGTGTTCAATGCCGGACTGGGCGGAGCGGCGCACATCATCGGCGCGACCGGCGGCTTTCTGATGGCCNNGGGCCTATCCGTTCGTGGCGTTCGTCGCGGGATGGATCTACGAGCGCACCTCCCGCAGTTTTGGCTGGGCGGTGCTGGCGGCATTCGCCGGTGAGATCGTCCTGTTTGCGGGTGGCTTGGGCTGGCTCTTCGTGTTCACCCACTCGCTCGCGCAGGCCGCCAAGTGGGGGCTGTACTGGTTCGTTTTCGCCGAAGTGATCAAGATCATGTTGGCGGCTGCGGCCGCCAGCCAGTGGAACCGGCGTTTTCCGCGTCACGCCTAAACGTAAGAAGTTCTTTCGAGCCCCCGGAAAAACCGGAAGGCGAAAGCCAACAGCCAACAGGTAAGAGCCGATTGCCCAAATTATGAGTACCGTTTCTTCTCCCGTTCGCGAAATCACCGTGGCCCANNCAGCGCGGCGTTTACGATGTGACGGCGATTTCGTTCCACGCCTATCCGTATATTCAGCAGGACTACGCGCTCATGTCGTGCGGTGGGAGCGTGGGCGACGGCTATGGGCCCATGCTGGTTTCAAGCCGACCTTTTACGCAAGCGGAAATCAAGCAGAAGAGAATTGCTGTTCCCGGCAAACTGACCACCGCGTATCTNNGGCCTGATCATCCACGAGGGCCAGTTAACCTATGACAAGTCTGGATTGCACCGGGTTGTCGATCTCGGAAAATGGTGGCTCAAGGTGACCGGCCTTCCGCTCCCGCTGGGCGGAAACGCGATTCGGCGTTCTCTGGGATCCGAAATGATGGCGAGTGTCACGCAGGCCTTGAAAGACAGCATTCAGTATGCGCTCGA